>CABRZK010000105.1 GCA_902475415.1 uncultured Eubacterium sp. | reverse complement strand
GATAACGATAAACTCTCATCCAATATTGTGGGAGATACCTATAAAGGAAAAAGTGATTGCTATATCTTAAAACCGGATGGCACGATTCTTTTTTCAGTGGAATCAAAGACGGAAGTAAAGACATATATGCATAATATGATACAGGCGCTTAATGATGCAAATGCATTTCGCGGAGATAGTGGGGAGATATTCCAGAAAGAAATTTCAGATGGAAAATCCGGAAGTGTGTTCTGTACTTACAATAATCAACAGTATTATCTGGTCTATCAGCCTGTTGGGATTGAGGACTGGAGTATTGTCGGAATGGTACAGCAGTCAGTAGTAGATGCCGGAATGCGGAAAGTACAGAATATCACATGCCTTATCTTTGCTATATTTGCATGTGGGGTGAGTTTGTTCCTTGCAATTATAGCAGGAAACGAAGTCAGAAAGAAATTTCAGAGAAAAGAAGTGGAAAAAAGGGAACTTGAGTATAAAAAACAGTTGGCAGACGAGCTGTTTTCCGGAATTGGACAGATTGTAGACCGTTTTTCTGTATGTAATCTAAAAACGAATCGTTATGAATATCATGAGCATGTATTGGATCATATGATTTATCCAGAGACAGGAAACTATCAGATGATGGTTGAGACTGTTTCCAGAAAATATGTATGTATGACAGAAACGGAAAATGCAAAAATCGGGCAGTTACTTGCACCGGAGTATCTAAACCGCGTCCTGCGAAAAAAAGGTGATATCCTGAAATTTGAATATCGTGAAAGAAATCAGGATGTCTACAAAATAATGAATATTGTACCGATTGAGTGGGATGAAGACGGAAATCTGGTACGTTTTTTGCTAATCGCACAGGATAATGGACAGCAGGTGAAGATGAAGAATATTGCAAATACAGATGGCCTGACCGGATTATTTAATGAGCGGTATTTCAGTTCTATTCTGCGGATCAAAGAGAAGAAAAAGCATCCATTTGTGCTGTTTTACCTGGATCTTGACAGATTTAAACCTGTCAATGATACCTATGGGCATGATATGGGTGATAAGTTGTTAAAAGGTGTGGCCATGCGTCTTTATGACTGTGTCCGCGAAAAGGATTATGCTTTCCGTATTGGTGGAGATGAATTTGCTATTATCGTCAGTGCCAACATGGATGAGGAGCAGTGTCAGAAAATGAAGGAGCGCATTATTACAGCTATATGTCGTCCTTTTCTCATTGATGGAACGGAACTGTCTGTCGGTTGTAGCTGTGGCTATGCTGTGTATCCGATGGAGGATAACAGTACAGCAGAGATTCGAATTCTGGCAGATCAGCGGATGTATGAAGAAAAAGCGAAAAACCATGCTATGGAAAAAGAGCATAATATCAGAAACGAAAAATCTGATATAAGTAGTAGAGAAAGTCAGGACAGAAGATAAAAGAACCGGATGATTTTCTTTCGAAAAAAGAACTACACGACAGGAGAAATCAGATACTCATGAAAATAAAAGCGAAAATTATGATTGTTGATGATAATGAATTGAATAGACAGGTTCTGATGACAATTCTTGGTGATGAATATGAATATGTGCAAGCGGAAAATGGACGCGAAGCAATACACATACTTCAGCAGAATCTCACAATAGATTTGATGCTTCTTGATATCAATATGCCGGAAATGAACGGATTTCAGGTTTTGGAGCGTATGAATACATTTCACTGGATCAATGAAATTCCTGTAATCATAATCTCTTCGGAGGAAAAAAAAGCTGTTATTGAGCGGGCATATATTTTTGGAGCAGAAGACTATATTTGCAGACCGTTTGATGCGTTTATCACAAGGAAGCGTGTACAGAATACGATCAACTTACATGCAAACCAGAAACGGCTGATGCAGATGGTTTCGGATCAGATTTATGAAAAGGAAGAAAACAATAATCTGATGATCGGAATCCTGAGCCATGTTGTTGAATTCCGAAACAGCGAGAGTGGGGAACATGTCATTCAAGTTCGTACGGTAACGGAATTGCTCCTGCATCAGCTGATTAAAAAAACAGATGAGTATGGGCTGTCAGAGTCAGATATTGCCATGATCACTACAGCTTCTGCACTGCATGATGTCGGAAAAATCAGCATTCCGGAAAGTATTTTAAATAAGCCGGGAAAATTGACAAAGGAAGAGTTTCAGATCATCAAAACTCATACAACGATTGGTGCGGATATTATCAGACAGATGTCTTCAAAGCGGGAAAAACCACTGCTTCGTTTTGCCTGGGAAATCTGTCGATGGCATCATGAACGCTGGGACGGAAACGGTTATCCGGATGGACTGATCGGTGAGCAGATTCCGATTTCGGCACAGGTAGTGGCATTGGCAGATGTCTATGATGCGCTGACCAGTAAACGGTGTTATAAGGATGCTTATGACCACGAAACTGCTATGGAGATGATCCTGAATGGAGAATGTGGTGCATACAATCCATTGCTTTTAAAGTGTATGCATGAAATTGCACCGGAATTAAGAAAAGCAGAACTGTACAGTGAGGAAAATCTTGCTTATCGGTATGAAGCTGATCGACTGGCAAGGGAAATCATGCAGAAGAAAGATCTGCCGCACAATGACCGTGCACAGAGAATATTGGAAGTGATGCAGGAAAAGATTGATTTTTTTGCTTCATTGAGTGGTGGAATCCAATTTGATTATGATTCCATTTCCAGACTGGCAAATGTGGTAAACTGGAACGAACCGCCGCAGTATCGTCATACAGTCATAAATGTTGAAGATACAAACTGTTTTAAATATCTGAGTCAGAAGGACTACCACCGGTTGAAGAATGCGTTGGATGCAACAACCCCGGAGAATCGGGAATTTTCTATGAGCATCATGATGCCGCAAGGGAGTGATTTTGAGTGGTGTGATCTGAGAATTCATTCATTGTGGTCAGAACAGCATCCGGATCATTATATCGGAGCAGTGGGTCAGCTGATCAGACCGCAGCAGGAAGTGGGAGATCTTCCGGTTTTGGATGAGTTTTCAGAAGGAGAAAATTTAGAAGGAAAAGCAGTGCAAAATGCGATGAAACAGCTTGAACAGATTTTTGACTATGTCCGTCTGGTAGATCCGGAAGCCAATGCCGTTTTGGAAGTCGATCAGAAAGGTATCCTGAGGAAAACAGGCCAGCACTGTGCTGCTTTCTGGGATACAGGTGGCAATTGCACAAACTGTATTTCGTTCCAGGCTCTGACACAGAAGACGATGTTGAATAAACTGGAATTTACTAGGTCAGATATGTTTTATGTGGTTGCAAAGTATCTGTGTATCAACGGAACACCGTGTGTACTTGAGATGCTTTCCAAAATGAACGAGGGGCGTTGGATAGATGCGAATGGAACCAGATTTTTACTGGATAAAAGCCGTGGAGAGCACAGAGAACTGTTTTCAGATCCGTTGACAGGAACTTATTCCAGGCGTTATTTTGAGACATATATCATCCATATGGAAGGAATGGAATGCGTGGAAATCATCGATGTGGATCAGTTCAAACGGGTAAATGATACATATGGGCATCCGGCCGGTGATGTGGTGCTGCGGGATATTGCTGCAGCGATCCAATCCTGTATACGGAGCAATGATATTTTAATCCGTTATGGTGGGGATGAGTTTTTGCTGCTTTTCCCAAAAATGACAGAAAAAGATATGGAAGAGAAAAATATCCGGATTAAAAAAGCAGTGGAGGATATTGTGATTACAGAATATCCGGAACTTCATTTGTCTGTCAGTATTGGTGGTGTCTGTGGTGTGCATCCGATCAGGGAAGCAATTCATCAGGCAGATCAGTTAATGTATGAAAATAAGAGAATGTTGCAAGAGTGAAAATCTATGGAAGCAGATTTCATTTAGCTATCATATTTCTCTGATATGATATCTGCAAACAGTTTAAGTCGAATGCACGTGAGACTTACAGAAGTGGGAGTCTCAATTCAGACTGAGATGAATCGGATAACATACGGGGGAAATAAGATGAATGATACTTTGATACAGAGTTTTTTATCAGTAGCAGCAGAAGGCAGTTTTTGTAAAGCAGCAGAGAAAATCTATATTTCTCAGCCAAATCTGAGCAGAAATATCGCACGTTTGGAAAAGGAATTGGATACGCAGCTTTTTGACAGAAGTGGAAAGCATATTGCATTGACGGAAGCAGGAAGAATTTATGAGAAGACCTTTAACAAAATGAAACAGTGTTTTGCAGAAGCAAAAGAACGTGTGGAACGGTTAAATACTATGGGGCAGGGGTTAATCCGTATCGGATATGTCAATGGATGGAATATCGGTATATATATGCAGCCGATGCTGCGGGAACTCCGCCTGGAGTATCCGGAAATCAAAATTTCGCTTGAGGCTTTTTCGATGCAGGAGTTATCTGCACGTTTCCAGATGGGACAGCTGGATTTGATCATTACGTTACAGGATCATGTGGCAAAAATGTATGATACGAAGTCCGTGGTGATTGATAATGCACAGGAGATGATTCTTTTTTCTTCTATGCTCTTTCGCAGCAGGAAGAAAAACTGGAAACCGGAAGATTTTTGTAAGGAGACATTTTTTGTGTTGGCAGATGAGAGAGAGGATATGCAATTTGAGAGAGTGCGTGCAATTGGAAATAAGTATGGATTTACACCAAATGTATGCAGTGTAAATAGCATGGAATCAATTCTTGTAAATGTGGAAAATGGGCTGGGTGTAGCGGTATGTAATTCCTGGGTAAGAAATGTGCATGAACAGGGATTTTTGACATGTCCGCTGAATCATTCTGTTGAAATTTCAGCTGCATGGAAAGAGGCACAGGATGAGTCTGTGCTTCAGATTTTACTTGGATACATGATGGAACAACCGTCAAACAGTTGCAAAATCAGTGCATAAACGATATAGTACAGGTAGCGAATATGGCAGTGTAAACAGCTGTGTGCTACTGTTAAGATAAGGTGGGCAGTTGGCTGGATAGCAGTCGACAGTCCGCTTTTTTTGATAGGAAATTACGATAAATTTCCTATCAAATAAAAGCACTTCGTGCAAACGATGCGCACTCGCACGAGAAGAAATTGTTGCTTCTCAACCGTGCTCGGCGCGGGCAAGAAAGATGTGCTATTGATAGTTTTAAACGCGTAAGTGTGTGATAGCACATTTTCTTGAATAGAAAATTCAAGATACAGTTGGAGAGTCAAAACTTATGGGAAAAAGAATATTGGTTGTCGATGATGAGATATCAATCCGGATGGGAATCCGTGAATTCGCAGAATATCAGGGCTATGAAGTGACAGGTGCTTCCAATGGCCGGGAGGCCTTGGATTTGTGCCGGCAGCAGGATTTTGATCTGATCATTATGGATATTATGATGCCGGAGATGAATGGATATGAGGCATATCAAAAAATCAGGGAGATGAAAAATATTCCGGCACTGATGCTGTCTGCAAAGGGCGAAGAGTATGATAAACTTCAGGGATTTGAACTTGGAATAGATGATTATGTGGTGAAGCCGTTTTCCATCAAAGAACTGATGGCGCGGGTGAAGGTGATCATGCAGCGGCATGAAAAAAGAGAAGAAAAGGTTCGGGGAGAAATATATGAATTTCCGGGACTTACCGTAAATGTTTCAGCCAGAGAGGTGCTGGTTGACGGAAAACGTCTGGAATTACGACCAAAGGAATATGATCTGTTGTTTTTCCTTGTGTGCAACAGAGGAATCGTATTTTCAAGGGATGCGCTGTTGGAAAAAGTGTGGGGCTTTGATTTTATGGGAGATGACCGTACTGTTGATGCCCAGATTAAAATGCTGCGGCATGCACTTGGTAATTACAGAACTTACATTGTGACATACAGAGGAGCGGGGTATAAATTTGATGCTGAAGAAAAAAAGGCATAAGATGATGTTTGGCCTCTGGCTCGGATTTATGGGACTGGCAGGAACAATGGCACTCTTGTTCTGGCTGGTTCTGCATTTTTCGGTAGAGGGAAAATATCAGGAACAGACAGAAAATGATCTGCGTATGGCGGCGCAATCAATCTGGGAGATGTATGATGATCCAGATTTCGATACCAACATTGCATTGCTGGCAAAATCGAATGATTATTTTGTGCAGATTGTATCAGAAAATCCGATGAAGGTGCTGCTGTCCGTGAATAACCGGGGAGAAAAAGAAGCTCCACAACAGGCTGATATTGCGGATGAAACGTTATTTAAACGGCTCAATCAGTCGGATGGTATTTGTCAGTATTATGTGGAGGACAGGATCCATGCGTCCAGCTGGGCTGTGCAGGCAGTGGTGCTGGCAAATAAAAATGGTTCCAGGCAGGTGCTTGTGATCAGCCGGTCACAGGCAAATGTGGATGCTTTAATGAAATTGCTGAACAGTCGCTATCTGCTGGTAACAATTACTGTGCTGGCACTGGCATCTGTTTTATCCGTATGGCTGGCGGAATATTTTGCCCGTCCATTCCGTCATTTGAATAAAAGCGCGCAGAAAATGGCAGAAGGCAATTATGAAACAGAGTTTGTCAGAGAAGGCCCCATGGAGGCTCGTCAACTGGCAGAAACACTGGAGCTGGCAGAACGGGAATTTAATAAAACAGAGTCTTTGCGTCGGGATTTTGTGGCAAATATCAGTCATGATATGAAGACGCCACTCACGGTAATTCGAATGTATGCGGAAATGCTGGATGCTTTTTCCGGAGAGATTCCGGAAAAGAGAGAAGAACATGTCCGAATGATTCTGGATGAAACGGACAGATTGACGAATTTTATCAGTGATACGCTGGATCTGGCCAGACTGCAGTCCGGAACGATGGAGATGCATCCGACATCATTTATAATTAACGAGGTAGCTGAGGAAGTAATTTCCAGTGTATGTGCCAACTGTCCGGAATTTCAGTTTAAAATGGATGCTACGGAGCCAATGCAAGTGTATGCGGACCGGAAGCTGATTTATCGTGCTATTTACAATTTTGCTTCGAACGCAGTGAAATTTTGTGGAGAAAAAAAGGAAGCACGTATTATTATCCGGCGGTATCAGGGAAGTGTGCGGGTAGAAGTGATTGATTACGGAATTGGAATAGAAAAAGAGAAACTTCCATATATCTGGAAGCGTTTTTATCAGGCAAAACCAAATGACCGGGAAAAAGCCGGTATGGGGGTTGGCCTGAATATAGCAAGTGAAATTTTACGGATGCACAATGCACCATTTGGGGCAGAGAGTACACCAAATAAAGAAACCTGTTTCTGGTTTATGCTGGAGGCTTATGAAGATGAAACATAGAATATGGCAGGCACTGGTGATTGTGGGATTATTGTTGGTACTGTACAGAACAGCAGCATTGCGGGATATGCAGGCCAGTGCATTTCAGGAAAAAATAGAACAGTGTCTGGAGGAAGGAGCACTTCCAATCGTTGTACTTTCACAGGAGAGCGGAGAATATGAGTCACTGGGAAAATCTGCGCTCTGGGCAGCAGAATATGCGGCGCAGCAGGTGAATGAAAATGGTGGAATCAACGGATGTAAGGTGCGGGTTATTTCGGAAAACACAAATTCGGATAAAAATAAGGCTCTGAGTTTATATCAGGGGGCAAGCCAGGCATCTTTTGTGGTGCTGGGACCAATTGATGCTCCGGAGACAACTTATATTGCAAAAAATGCAGAACGTAATAAAACGGTTCATATTGCAGCGTATTCTTATGCAGACTCCAGACAGCTGATGCCACCGTATGGAATTTCCTATATGAGTGATTCGGAAGAAGGAGAGCTGGAAGAAGTGCGCGTATGGGCACAGAAAAATCCGGACATTAAAAACATTGTACTGTATACCATGTCAGAGGATGAATCCAAGGAGAATACGACGGAATTATT
>CABRZK010000104.1 GCA_902475415.1 uncultured Eubacterium sp. | reverse complement strand
AGCAGAGTCAGCTTCAAAGTGTGGTGGTGCAACGACGGCAATGAACAAAAAAATACTGTTTTTGCTTGCGGTCAATCGGGAATATGACATCAATATAACTGCTGAAGACAGCGTGCAGATCGATACATTTACGCAGCTGTGTGACTGCGTGTACCAGAAACTCAGGGAGGAGAAAGCTGAATGGGTCAGATAATACAGGAGAGTATGCAACAGACAGAAACAGATATTCTGAATGATCTGGCCGAACTGGGAGACCAGATGAGTCAGTATACCTTTCTGGTTGAATGCGGTCTGGAGCTGCCGGAGTATCCGGCGGAATTGAAGACAGAAATGTATCTGATTCGTGAGTGTCAGGTGAATACATGGATGCATACAGAATGGAAAGATGGTCGTCTGCATTGTCAGGGAACCAGTGATTCACTGGTGATTTGCGGGGCATTGTCTCTTCTGATGGAAATTTATAATGACAGAACCGAGGAAGAAATAAAAAATTTTCGTTGTACCATGCTTCAGCAGGATTGCTTCCGGATGCATTTTGCACAGGAACAACTCAATGGCTTGGAGTATATGATCAAAAAGCTATATGGATAAAATGTAATAAGCTGAAAAAGAACAGGTCATGCTTTGCATGATAATCATTTAGGGCACGAATGTCAAAAAAATTTGGATTTTTTACAACATATAAGTTGTGTCAGCCAGAAGGCGGAGGAATGGAGGTTATTATGAATAATAAGAAAAGCATAGGATTTGGAGTCAGAGGATGGCTTTTAATCGTGGTATTATTTTTTGGATTTATGATGTTTCAGGTGTTTACAAATTACCCATTAAACATTTTGGCTGATTTCTATGGTGGTTCTGCAAAAGTAGCAATGCTTTTGACACTTGGAACAGGAATCGGAATTATTTTACAGATTATTATTTCCAATTTTATTGGAAAAATAAAAAGTATTAAAAAGCTGACGGCAGTGATTGGTCTGGTTGCGGTTGTGGCAGCTTTTGGTGTGGCAGGAATTCCTTTCACACAGTTGCAGCTCTGGTCAGCCGTTTATCTGATTGAAAATGTTGTCGTTACAATGTATGCACTGTTTTTCCTGAGTATCATTGCAGGACAGTGGTTTCCGACCAGAAAAGGAACAGTGATGGGAATTGCAACAATCGCATATCCGGTAAGTAATGGTGTAATTGGATTTTTTGCATCCACAGCCATGGCACCGCTTGCTACTGGTGGAATGCCGGCAGTAATGAAAGCATTTTTACCATTTCTGATACTCACAACAATTGGATATATTCTGTTCCTTGCATTCGTAACAGATTATCCGGAACAGTGTGGTGCTTATCGTGATAATGATAAAAATCTTACACCGGAAGTGGCAAAACAGATGCTGGAAGAAGAAATCAGAAACAAACAGACAACCGTCTGGACTACCGGACATATTTTTAAAACACGCGATTTCTGGTTTGCGGCGGTAAGCTGTGGTCTGCTTCTGATGGGAGCAGTAGGTACAATGACTCAGTCGAATGCAATTATTTCTGCATTTCCGGAATTAAATTACACGATTATTATGATGATGGTAGCTGTATTTGGAGCAATCGGAAGCTGGCTTCTGGGTGTGCTTGATACAAGATTTGGAACGAAAAAATCAATGATTCTGGCCATGGTGCTCATGATTTTATCAGGTGTATGTGGTGTGCTTGCCACAGCCACAGGAGTAGGAGCACTTGTAGTCATCGCACTAATCTTTGTAGCGATGTTTATGGGAGCATCTTCGAACTATACCGTTTCTGTGGCAGCGCAGTATTGGCGGAGAGAAGATTTCTCCGGAGTATTTTCCTGTGTCAATCCGATTTCTAATATTTTCAATGCAATTGCACCTACAATTGTCGCAATTTTAATTGCAAGTGTGATGGGAGTACGGGCAGTATTTATTTTCCTGTTGATTGCAGGTGTCATTGGTATGGTGCTTATGCTTTTATTCAGCAGTAATCATGTGAAAACAGTAGATGATACATATAGAAAAGCAGCCGGAAAACCGCTGGATGACGCATTAGTAGGAAGAAAATAAAATTTGCGAATCAGTTTAAAAACCATAAAACAAACCATAAGAAGAGAGGCAGTGTCACAAGGGCTGTCTCTTTTCTTATGGTTTGTATCAAAAGTAAAAACATTCTGTGTTCTATATGATATTTATTTAAGAAAAACTGTAACAGTATCTGATCGAATTATAAGAAGAAGGCTGTAGTTTAATAAAAAGTTTATAGAAAATTCCTTGTGTCACGGGATAATTGAGGTATAATAAAGAAAAAGTTTTGAAGTACACACAGAAAGGGGTTTTGAAAATGGCTTTTTTTGACAAATTAGGAAATACAATTTCCGCAGCTGGAAAAACCGGCTTAAGTAAAGCAAAGGAGATTAAAGATACAGCGAAAATCGCACTGGATATCCAGGAACGTGAGGGTGCGATCCGCAAGCTTTATCAGGAATTAGGTCAGGCTTATTATCATGAGCACAAAGATGATGAGAATCAGGAATATTCTCAGATCGATGAGATCAAAGCTGCGTTTGAAGAAATCGGGGAATTAAAAGCTGCCAAAGATGGCATCCGTGGAATCAGAAGATGTCCGGAGTGTGGCAGTGCAATTGCAGATGATGCTAATTTCTGCTCTTCCTGTGGTGCAAAATGCGAAAAACCGGAGCCGGAAGTATACGAAGGCGAAGTAGTAGATTCTGAGGAAGAAGCAGATGAGGAAACTGCAGAATCAGAGGGCGAGAATGCTCCGGTAGAAGAGGAAGCTTTCGAAGAGGAAGAGACTACAGAGGAATAAGCGATTATTCAGGTAAATTAAATAATATGAAACAAATAAAAATACCGTTTTGCTGATGGAATATTTTCAAAAGCAGAACGGTATTTTTTGTGGGTAATTATTCAGAAGGTGACTGCAGTTATTGCTCAGAAGAACAGAAAGTTTGATAAAATATGTGTTTTGAACGGTTTATTAATGCATAAATTGATTTTCTGAGAAAAAATGTATTGATAACTTGCAATATTGCTTTGCGTAAGTATAATAGAATCATAAAACAAACAGGAGTGTGGAGATTATGTTGTTCAAACGTGAAAAATATCTCAAAAAAATCAGACCTTTTTATAATGCAGATGATCTTATTAAAGTAATTACAGGAGTGCGTCGTTGCGGAAAATCTAGTCTTATGAAGACAATAGAAGAAGAGTTAATAAGTAAGGGCGTGAATCCAGATAATATTATATATCTTGATTTAGATAAAAGAGAAAATCGTAAAATAAAAACAGCAGATCAACTAGAGCAACTAATTGATATTAATCTAAAGGATAATGAAAAGATGAATTATCTTTTTATTGACGAAGTACAAAATGTAGAGGGATTTGAAGAGGTTTTGAATGGCTTTCGCACAGATGGTGGTTTTTCGATTTTTATTACAGGATCAAATTCTTACCTGTTGAGTGGAGAGCTTGTTACAAAGTTAACCGGGCGATACCTGGAATTTGAATTATTCACCCTTAGTTTTGATGAATATTTACAAATGAAACATTTTTTTAATAAATCCGTTGATGCCAATGTAGCAGTAGAATTTAACCGATATATTTTAGAAGGAGGTTTTCCACGAACTGTTTTGATTGATGAATCTGAGGCAAAACAGACCTATGTTGCTGGGGTCATTAATGAAATTTTTGAAAAAGATATTAGAAAACGTGTCAAGATTAAAGATATTGCATCATTTGAATCTGTAAGAAATTTTATTATCAATAATTTTGGAGCGACAACCAGCATAAAGAGTCTGACGGATGCACTCATAAAAAATGGTATGAAAATTACAAGACCAACAGTAACAAGATATATTCAGACATTAGTGGATGCAAAGATTCTGTATGAATGTAGTCGTTTTGATATGAAATCAAAAAAATCTCTTTCAGGAGAAAAGAAATATTATCTTGCAGATTTAAGCTTTTATTTTTCACAGAATACAGATAACAGAATAAATTATGGACCGGTTTTGGAAAACATTGTATTTTTGTATGCACGAAGTATGAATTATGTAATTAGTGTTGGTAGAATTGGAAAGCTTGAGTGTGATTTTATTTTCAGAAATACGCAGGGAGATTATTCATATATGCAAGTTGCATATACAATAATGCTCAGTAAAGAAACTGAAGATCGGGAATATAAACCATTGGAACGGATTAAAGATAATTATGTAAAGTATGTTGCAACAACAGATAATGCATTACAGAAACGAAATGGAATCCGTCATATCAATATAATTGACCATATGATGAACGGAAAAACGTTTTAATATAAAATATCAGTCAGATATCTAAAAATCATTCCCACAAGATGTATCTCCCACTTTGCGGTATATTTTGTCTTTATTCGGTTGCCGTAGCCCACTACGACGCCCTCATTCAGACAAAATCTCCCACAAAGTGTGAAATACATCTTGTAGAAAGCCTTTTTCAAACACGCTCTAGTATACACATAGGTTTGGATTATGCAGGCTGTTTCCTTCTTGGAAAAGCTTTTAGTGTATACGCCACCATCAGCACTGCACCAATCAACCAGGAAATCGGATATACCATATAGACACCGTCGATGGTTGGAATATGTGGTACTGCAAGCCGGATCCAGATCACACGGAAAACGCACAGTGAGATCAGAATGATGACCATCGGAGGCACGGATTTTCCGATTCCGCGAATGGCACCTGCCAGACCATGCATGATGGCAAGCAGGGAATAAAACGGGCAGAAATACAACATAGCGCGGACACCAAATTCAATTACTGTCGGATCTTTGGAAAAGACGCCGATGAGCGGGTGAGCAAAAAGCAGCAGAACTGCACCGACGCAGATGCAGTAGATGACGCTCATGGCAACGGTGACACGCATGCCTTTTCGGACACGATCCATATTGCCGGCACCGTAATTCTGTCCGGAAAAGGTGGTAGCTGCCATACTGAAACTCATAACTGGCAGGATGTTGAATCCGTCAATCTTGATATAGGCGGCAAAACCGGCCATGGCCAGAGCACCATAGCTGTTGACACTGGACTGAACCAGTACGTTTGCAAAGGAAATAACGGTATTCTGAATCGCGGTCGGTACACCAACCTGGATGATACGGAACGCTACATCTTTATAAATCCGAATCTTCCGCAGGGATACTTTATAATGCTCATTGACACGCATCAGATACAGCATGCAGAGCACTGCGGAAAGAATCTGGCTGATATCTGTGGCAATCGCCGCACCGGCAATTCCCATTTTTAAAACCGGAATAAATAAAAGATCCAGTACAATATTGGTAAAAGAAGCAATCGCCAGATAAAGGAGGGAGCGTTTGGAATCTCCCACGGCATTCAAAATACCGCTGGCCATATTGTATAAAACACTGAATAATAATCCGGCAAAGTAAAGGCGCAGATAAATAACGGACTGCGGCATAACTTCGTCCGGTGTTCCCATCCAGCGCAGAATCTGTGGGGACAGGGTGATGCCGGCTACCGTCAGCACCACACCAAGAATCAGGGCGATGGCCAGAGCGGTATGTACAGATTCGTGAATCCCTTTCTGGTTTTGTGCACCGATAAACTGGGAAACGATGACGCCTGCACCGGCTGCGGCGCCCATACTGAAGGAAATGAGCAGACCGATCAGGGAAGAACTGGAGCCGACGGCAGCCAGAGCCTCACTTCCCAGTGAATTTCCTACGACGATGGAGTCAACGGTATTGTATAACTGCTGAAGCATATTTCCGAGAATTAACGGAATCGAAAAAAGTAAAATATGCTTCCAGATGCTGCCCTCTGTCATGAGGGTTGAGCGTGTTTTTCTTGATTTATGTATTGTGGATGGCATTAAATATTCAACCTTTCTGTTAATGGGGCTGCCTCACGATCGATTCGTGCGACAGCCCCATTATACGTCAATATTTTTAAATATACAAAGGTTTTTGCCTGTAAAAAGCATTTAACCTGTGCAATATCAGATATGTGCCAGCAGTTCAGCAGATGTAAAAGCCATTACTTTACTTTTGGCAAAATCTCTGACATTTCTGGTAATAATATAGTCAGCATGTATTCGCTCTGCTGTAGCACTCTGCAGTGCATCTTCGAAATCGTCCCAGTTCATTTCAGCAGCATGTGTCAGATCGGATGAAGTGAGATCGGCAAATTGGAAAATCAGACATAGTTTATGGTATACTTCCTGAATCTTTTCAGGCGACAGTTCCTTTTGCATAATATAAACCAGATTCAGATATCGGCCAAAGTTGTTTTGCATTTCAGTTGCCGTTGCTGTAGCTGTGATCATAAGATCACCGCCTAGTATTAGCTAATTTAAGTATATACAAAAATAGTTAATATATCAAGCAGGTGATACATATGTATATGGCTTTTTTGTATGTCTGAGAAATTGAGATTGGTTATTTTATAAATCATGTATATGAATGATGCTAAATTCAGCTTTCATGGATAAAAAGGCAGCCCCGTTTCATTGACTTTTCAAAATGTGTATGATACGCTTTATTATCAGGGAAATGGACGTGTTGAGACGATATAATGTGAACAGGGATGATGAAAAAATGACAATCGCAAGACGGTAGATCAATTTTCGTCGTGGCTGTGAGCATAGCCCGCCTCCGAGAGTGTGTTTGAGCACGCCGGGTTTGCGTGTGAGTTCGCGGAAGGAGGCGGAGATAAGCGGCGCAACAGACACAGAAAATTGTTCGTGTCTGCGGTTGTCATTTTTTCATCATCCCGTCCATATGAAACAAAGCAAAAAGGAGTGACCACTATGTGTAAAACCTGCAAAGGAAAATATTATATGACAACAGCGATTGCCTATACATCAGGCAAACCGCACATTGGAAATACTTACGAGATCGTACTGGCAGATGCGATCGCCCGTTACAAACGTCAGGAAGGTTATGATGTATACTTCCAGACAGGAACAGACGAGCATGGTCAGAAGATTGAATTAAAGGCAGAGGCAGCCGGAATCACACCGAAAGAGTATGTAGATAAAGTTTCCGGAGAAGTTAAGAAAATCTGGGATCTGATGAATGCTTCTTATGACAACTTCATCCGTACAACTGATGAGGATCATGAGAAACAGGTACAGAAAATCTTCAAAAAACTGTACGATCAGGGAGATATTTACAAAGGATATTACGAAGGAATGTACTGTACACCATGTGAGTCTTTCTTCACAGAGTCTCAGCTGGTAGACGGCAAATGCCCGGACTGCGGCCGTGAGGTTCAGCCGGCTCAGGAGGAAGCATATTTCTTCAAAATGAGCAAATACGCTGACCGCCTCATCGACTACATCAACACTCATCCGGAGTTCATTCAGCCGGTTTCCAGAAAAAATGAGATGATGAACAACTTCCTGCTTCCAGGACTGCAGGATCTGTGTGTATCCAGAACATCCTTCAGCTGGGGAATCCCTGTAGATTTCGACCCGAAGCATGTCGTATATGTATGGCTGGATGCGCTGACAAACTATATTACCAAAATCGGCTACGATGCAGATGGCAATTCTTCCGACCTGTTTAAGAAAAACTGGCCGGCAGATCTTCATCTGATTGGAAAAGATATCATTCGTTTCCATACCATTTACTGGCCAATCTTCCTGATGGCACTGGATCTTCCGTTACCGAAACAGGTATTTGGTCATCCGTGGCTGCTTCAGGGCGATGGAAAAATGAGTAAATCCAAAGGAAACGTACTGTATGCAGATGAGCTGGTAGATTTCTTTGGCGTAGATGCAGTTCGTTACTTTGTACTTCATGAGATGCCGTTTGAAAACGATGGAACCATTTCATGGGAGCTGATGGTAGAGCGTGTAAACTCTGACCTTGCCAATACTCTTGGAAACCTTGTAAACCGTACGATTTCCATGAGCAACAAATATTTTGG
>CABRZK010000103.1 GCA_902475415.1 uncultured Eubacterium sp. | reverse complement strand
ATGTATTACCGTAACTGTCTCTTGTTGCGATTTTCTTTACTTCTGACATAATGCTTCACCTGCTTTCTTTAATTCTTCCATAGCAATGGCAAATTCTTCATCATTTGGAGCTTTTCCATGCCATCCGGCCTGGTTCTCCATGTAAGATACACCTTTACCTTTGATTGTTTTTGCAATAATCGCTGTCGGCTGTCCTTTTGTCTCACGAGCCTCTTTTAATGCTGCTGCGATCTCCTCAAAATCATTTCCGTTAATGTTGATCACATGGAAATTGAATGCCTCGAACTTCTTGTCGATTGGATATGGAGAGCATACATCTGCAATATTTCCATCGATCTGAAGTCCGTTATTATCTACAAATAATACAAGGTTGTCCAGTTTACGTGCTCCGGCAAACATAGCAGCTTCCCAAATCTGTCCTTCCTGAATCTCGCCGTCACCGGCCAGGGAATATACACGGTAATCTTTTCCGTCCATTTTGCCTGCCAGTGCCATACCTACTGCCGCGGAAAATCCCTGTCCAAGGGAACCACTGGACATATCAATACCCGGAATGTGTTTCATATCCGGATGTCCCTGAAGCATGGAACCAATGTGACGCAGTCCTTCCAGTTCCTCTACCGGGAAATATCCTCTGTGCGCAAGTGTTGCATACAGACCCGGTGCTACATGTCCTTTAGACAGAACAAATCTGTCTCTGTTCGGATCTTTTGGATTTTTCGGGTCTACATTCATCTCCACAAAATACAAATAAGTAAAAATCTCTGCTGCGGATAAAGATCCACCCGGATGACCGGATTTTGCGCTGTGTACGCCGGTGATGATTCCTTTGCGCACTTCTACAGCCATTTTTTCAAGTTCTAACTTTGTCATAATGTGCTCCCTTTCTTACTTTTGGCTCTGTCTGAAAAAAGTTTTCCATGATATCTGATCTACGCAGACAATATCTGTTTTTATTTTTTGTGCAACATTTTATCTATTGCAAAAACACGAGTTCCATCCACATACATCTGCTGAACATATTTTTAATTCTGCTCAGGCTATAATTCCACTCTTCCTTCCAGCGCTCTTAATAATGTAACTTCATCAATATATTCCAGATCACCGCCTACCGGCACACCACTTGCGATCCGGCTGACGCGGATCCCCGTCGGTTTGATCAGTTTGCTGATATACATGGCAGTCGTCTCTCCCTCCAGACTGGAGTTCGTTGCGATGATCACCTCTTTTACATCGCCCTGCAGACGCTGCATCAGTTCTTTCAGACGGATGTCTTCCGGTCCGATTCCAAGCATCGGCGAAATTGCACCATGTAACACATGATACACACCGTCATACTGTCCTGTCTTTTCATAAGCTGCCAGATCACGTGTGGTTTCAACAACCATAATTGTGCTGTGATCTCTTCCACTGTTGCGACAGATCGGGCATTCCTCCGCATCGGTCAATGTATAGCAGGTCTTGCAGTAACGGATATTTCTTCTGGCATCCAGTATCGTATCTGCCAGACGTTCTACCCGCTCTGTCGGCATGTTCAGAATATGAAATGCCAGACGCTGCGCCGATTTACTGCCAATTCCCGGCAACGAAGACAGTTCTTCAATCAATTTACTGATCTGTTTACTGTAATAATCCATTAGAACGGAAATCCTCCGCCCATTCCCATGCCACCGGTAATCTTGGACATGGACTGCTGTGAAATCTCATCCATTTTTCGCAGAGCCTCATTTGTAGCTGCTACGATCAGGTCTTCCAGCATCTCGATATCATCCGGATCAACAACTTCTTCAGCCAGTTTTACTTTGATTACTTCTTTTTTACCGGATACCGTTACTTCTACTGCTCCACCACCTGCACTGGCTGATACTTCCTTCTCTTCCAGCTCTTTGGTTGCTTCTTCCATCTGACGCTGCATCTTCTGTGCCTGTTTCATCAGATTATTCATATTTCCAGGCATTCCTCCCGGAAATCCACCTCTTTTTGCCATCTTATATCCTCCTGTTATTCATCTTCTTCCACATCAATATCCATATGGATAATCTGTTCCAGATCCACATAGTTCTCTTCAAACGGACGCCCGGAATCATTCGACTGCATCACAACCTCTATCTCTTTTCCGATACGTCGTGAAATTATTTCTGTAATTTCTGTTCTGCGGCGTTCCTCCGACACATAAGTATATGCTAAATCATCGTCAAATACCAGCATTAATTTATTTTCACCGCCAAGACTCAGGTGTGCCCCCCGCAGATAGGTAGCAGTCACACCCGGAAGTTCACGCACAATGGAGCTCCAGATTTTGACCACCTGACGAATATCATCCGGAATCGCTTTCGGCATCGGTACCGGTTCTTTCAGTTTCCGGGCCGCTATATCACCACTGGCAGCTGAAGATGTCACCGGCGCAGATGCCACGACCTTCACGCCTTCCTCTACCTTTTTCTCCAGCTGAGCCACGCGGTCTGTCAGTGAGTCCTGTGTCGTTTCCATCGACGGCCGGCACAGTTTGATCAGTGCAATCTCGATCAGCACACGTTTCTGCGGAGCATATTTCAATTGTCCTGACAGATCAGAAAAAATACGGATATACCGCATGATTACATCGCCCTCGACCATATCCGCTTCTTCTTTTAATAATGCCAGATTTTCGCTGGACATGTCCAGCACATCTTCCATCTGATCGGAACTTTTTACCAGAAGAAGGTTTCGCAGATACCATACAAAATCCGTCACAAACTGTCCCAGTTCCCGACCCTGAATAATCAGTTCCTCCAGAAGTTCAATTGCACCCACCACATTATCAGACAGAATGCAGCGAAACAGTCGGCTGAACACCTCTGTATCCACAGCCCCCAGCACTTCCAGTACATGATCGTAAGTTAGCGGTTCGCCAAGATAAAATGCAATACACTGATCCAGAAGGCTTAATGCGTCTCGCATAGAACCATCACCGGCTTTTGCCACATAACGGACAGCCTTTTCTTCTGCCTCTACACCTTCCTGGTGCAACAGATCCATCAGACGATCCGATATCGTATCAATGGAAATCCTGCGGAAATCATACTTCTGACAACGAGACAGAATCGTGATTGGAATCTTGTGGGATTCCGTTGTTGCCAGAATAAAGATAACATAGGACGGCGGCTCTTCCAGTGTCTTCAGTAAAGCATTGAAAGCTCCCATGGAAAGCATATGAACCTCATCTATAATGTATACTTTATAGCGCCCCTGCGTTGGGGAATAGGACACTTCCTCCCGGATCTGACGAATGTTTTCCACACCATTGTTGGATGCTGCATCGATCTCGATCACGTTCATGGATGAACCTGCCGCAATGGATTTGCAGGAAGCACACTCCCCACACGGACTTCCGTCTACCGGATGTTCACAGTTGACGGCTTTCGCAAAAATCTTTGCCACCGTAGTTTTTCCGGTTCCACGGGTTCCGCAAAACAGATAGGCATGTCCGATCCGGTCTGCTTTGATCTGATTTTTTAATGTTGTAACAATATGTTCCTGTCCTTTTACATCTTCAAATTCGGACGGACGATATTTTCGATATAAAGCCGTATAAGACATCTCCGGCCCCTTTCTACTAATTTTCAAGTATTCAGGAATGCCCCAGGCACTCCTGCTGCAAGATGCGCGTCATGCAACGCATGATATTTTCCTTAATCTCCGAAACAGATTCCTACTAATTTTGCTTCTTTGATCAGCTGACAGTCAGGCTGAACCATTTTCAGTTTGCCGGCAACTTCGCCCAGCGGCACTTTCTTTGTCTGACCGTTGATCATACCAACCATATAACCATAATCTTCATCCAGAATCAGTTTTGCCGCATGTGCACCAAGCTGTGTACAGAGTACACGGTCATACGCGCACGGACTTCCACCACGCTGCATATGTCCCGGAACAGTCACACGCACTTCGTTTCCGGTACGTTCCTGAATCTGCGCTGCAACTTCATAGGACACTGACGGATATTTGGTTTCTTTCTTCTTTGCTTTCAGCTCTTTTTTGGAAAGTTTTGCATCTTCTTTGGAAATCGCACCTTCTGCAACTGCCAGAATGGTAAAGCCTTTTCCGTCTTTGCTTCGTTTATTGATTGCCTCCACAACTTTATCAATATCATACGGAATCTCCGGAATCAGGATAATATCCGCACCACCTGCCACACCGGCGTGAAGTGGAAGCCATCCCACTTTATGTCCCATGATTTCCACGATAAATACACGATTGTGAGAAGCCGCTGTGGTATGAATACAGTCAATTACACCTGTTGCAATATCTAATGCACTTTCAAAGCCAAAGGTGATATCTGTGCCATAGATATCATTATCAATTGTCTTCGGCAGATGAATGATATTCAGTCCTTCTTCGCGAAGCAGGTTTGCCGTTTTTTGGGTTCCATTTCCGCCAAGGATCACCAGACAGTCAAGGTTCAGTTTGTGATAAGTGTGCTTCATAGCCTCAACCTTATCAAGTCCATTCTCATCCGGCACACGCATGTATTTGAACGGCTGACGGGATGTTCCGAGAATAGTGCCGCCCTTTGTCAGAATTCCGGAAAAATCTTTGGATGTCAGCAAACGGTAATTTCCATAAATTAATCCTTTGTATCCATCATAAAAACCATAGATTTCCAGTTCATCCAGATTTGTATTTAATCCTTTTACCACTCCACGCATTGCAGCATTTAATGCCTGGCAGTCTCCGCCACTTGTCAGCATTCCGATTCTCTTCATCTTTGTCTGCTCCTCTCTCAGCCTGCAAACTCGTTGCACAATTTTTCTATGCTATATTTATTTTTTACTACTCATTGATGCGTCCGGATTGTCCTGTCACAAAGCCACTCCACATTCTCATCCGTGTTTTCTTATATTATAAAACAATTGGCGAAAAAAACACATCGTATGTTCTGAATTTTATCAAATTAGTACTGTGATTACAAGTTAATTTGGCTTATCCCAACATTTTACGTTACTTTTACATACAGACGTCTTCCTTCTCATACATGCAACCTCGGTAATGGATAAGCGTCACTGACACTTGGCAAAAGAATGTATACACGACAACACCTCTACTGTCGCAATTCGCATTTTGGCAGACATTTTACAGTCAGAAAGGATTGACGAACCAACGAAAAATGTTTATACTTAGAAAGTCTTTTGGAGAAGTACCCAAGTGGCTGAAGGGTCTGGCTTCGAACACCAGTAGGCCGGTAACACGGCGCGAGGGTTCAAATCCCTCCTTCTCCGCTAAAAAAGGAATGCAAAACGGTTTTCGCTCTGCATTCCTTTTTTAATTAATCAAATAGATCTTCTACGTCACATCCCAGAACTTTTGACAGGTTTGCAAGTGTCTGTGCTTCCGCTTTGCGAATATCCTGTTGCCGCTGTTCGTACAACTGTACCATGCGCAGAGATGTTCTCGATACCACTATAATAGGCAAGGCTCCAGACTGCCCTAAAAGCATCCTCGCAAAGGATAATAATTCCTCGCCTTCTCTCGTGACTGTAACCCCTTTGTTAGACCTTATAAATGCAGTCACTCCTTATTGAAACTGATATCCGGATTTATCCTAAAAGTATTCCCCATAACCACGTTGATACAAATGGCTATAAGAAAAACATAATAACACCTACTGAACCACATAACAAATAAAAATCATTAATTTTTGAATCTGATAAAGCGCGCTTTGTAAAGTTTTCTGTCACAAAGTGTACGATAAAGTAGCCGATCAAAGTACCGATGCTATTTGTAATAATATCATCTACATCAGTTGCTCTTCCTGTAAAAAGTTGAGATATTTCAATAAAAAACGTTGCAATGATTCCTGCCAGGGCAACACTTTTTATACTTCTGAACTCTTTCCATAACATTGGTAAAAAGAAACCAAACTGGAATTATAAAAACAGCAGCAGCAACAAACTCAATTAATACATTGTATATCCTACTCATTTTTTCCTTCATGAATTGTATTTTTCATAACTCATAGTCTATCATATCCGGTCTGGTTGCAGTAGCTTTATACTTTTTAATACAGAAAGGAGGTGTTCACCATGGATTTAGCATTATCTTTTATTGTCGCTGTTACGGCTGGTGTAGTTTGCCACTACATCATCAAATGGTTAGATGGCGACAAATAGCCGGTAACTAGCCTGTGGAGTTAAGCCTTTCCACACCAGAATTAGGAATAGAAAAACCCTCGGATGGCACTCCGAGGGTTTTTCGTTGCTGTTCACTATGGAATAGCATTATCTTTTTGCCTACTGGCATTATAGCATATGCAATTTAACAATACAATATGTAAAATAGATGTTATTTTCTCATATCCCGGATCATACTCGCTGCGACTATCACCGCACCAACAATCAGAACCACCAGTCCAAAATTTTGTCCACCGAAATCCATCCAGTTATGAAAGTTTACACTTGGTCTGACAACTCTATTGTAAGAAATGCTGATCAGCGTATTAGCAAAAAACATCCATACACCACAAAGTGCAACTGTAATACCAGTTTTCATTAAGCGGCTACATCTGATGTATCGGAACACTACAAAAATCCCCCATGCAAGTATTGAAAAAACGGTCAGAACCCACAAGTTCTGAGCAATAATGACACCTGTCACGCCTTTCACATAAAACAAGCAGCCGAAAAATACCATCAAATAGCTTAACACTGTATCAAGTGCCATGCAGATCAGACCTTTGTGGCGCAATATCGACCAGTCATAATGCCAGCTGCATAAAATAATCGGCAAAAATATACCAAGCAGACCAAAGCTGACGCCAAGCAGCGACATGATCAGCCAGTTACCGCCTAACACAATCCGGCAAACACACAGCATATAAATGATTGATCCATAAAAACACCAGAAACACTTTTCTGCGCGTCTTGTTTTGGTCATCACCGGTACATTGATAAAAGAAAATACCATAGCAAGCCCACCGACTACGATAAAGAACCAGGAGAGGCGGTGCTCCGTCGCAAGATTCCCGATAAAGCATGGAATCAAAACTGCCAGATAACAAAGATATGTCACCCATGTATAACCTTTTAATATCCGCAGATACCCGCGGGACTGCTCCTCAATCTCACGCTGATGCATATCATCACTGGCAGTCAGAAGCTCATGCTCTGACACATGTAAGATTTCACACAAACTGGTAACCAGCGTCATATCCGGATAGGACAGACCCCGTTCCCATTTGCTGACGGCTGATTCTGATACAAATAACTGTGTTGCCAACTCTTTCTGTGAGAGTCCGACAGCTTTTCGTTTTTCTTTTATATATCTTCCGAAATTTTCTCTTTTTTCCATTTCAGATTTGACTCCTTTCGATATCCCGCAAAGATGCTTTTCCCATTACCCACCGCTTAGCGCTCTATGCACCGGAAACGAGGGGATGCTTATTCTGCGTTCAAAAAGTTCTTTGCTGATTTTTATTTCAGTTCTGTCCTGCAGGAACAACCGCGACATCTCTGTCTGTGCTCCCAGTTATAACAGCAAAGCCCATATCCGTCAATCTTTTCAGGCAAAAAAAGGACTCGACCATTGGTCAAGTCCGGTGTTTCTAAGGGTTTGCACCACTTTATAGATTTTTCAGATCCAAATGTACCCTATAGATTGGGCAGTTTGAGTTTTTAAAACCCTTACCATTAGACAGTAAGTTTTCCATTTAATACACATCTCAAAAATGTGTTATCTTGTCTTCATATCCAGGCAGACCGTTCCAAAAAGTGGCTCTAAAACTGCCAGAAGTTCTTCTCTTTTTTCCAGAACCAATGACAACTGCTCCGGTTTCACCTGAAGCTTTGCATGCCCTTCCGGGCAGCGCACACGAAAATCAGAAAAGCCCATATCCATTAATGCGTTTTCTGCCTGTTCTACTTTCTGAAGCTGTTCCGCCGTAATGCGTGTTCCCGTCGGGATTCGTGTTGCCAGACAGGCATACGCCGGTTTACGTGCGGTAAATAATCCAAGCTGTTCCGATACATCCCGCAGTGCCGGTTTT
>CABRZK010000102.1 GCA_902475415.1 uncultured Eubacterium sp. | reverse complement strand
ATGGTGCCCATCAAGAAACTTCAGGTGGCGACCAAAAATATCAAAGAAGGTAATCTGGATTTTACCATTGATTATGATGAACAGGATGAAATGGGCGATCTGTGCCGGAACTTCGAAGAGATGCGAAAACGTCTGAAGGAATCGACAGAGGAAAAAATGGCGGCTGAGAAGGAAAACCGTGCATTGATCAGTAATATCGCACATGATCTGAAGACGCCAATCACTGCGGTAAAAGGGTATTCGGAAGGAATTCTGGACGGTGTGGCAGATACACCGGAGAAGCAGGAGCGCTACATTCGAACGATTTATAACAAAGCAAATGAGATGGACCGTCTGCTGAATGAACTGACCCTTTATTCGAAAATTGATACAAACCGCATTCCATATAATTTTAAGAAGATTAATGTGTCGGAATATTTTAATGACTGTATCGAAGAAATTGGTCTGGATCTTGAGACCAGAGGAATCGGTCTGACTTATTTTAACTATGCGGATGAGGATATTGTGATTATTGCTGATCCGGAGCAGCTGATGCGTGTGATCAACAATATCGTGACAAATGCCATCAAATATATGGATAAGCAGAAAGGTCAGATCAATGTCCGGATCAAAGATGTGGGTGATTTCATTCAGGTTGAGATTGAGGACAATGGAAAAGGCATTTCCGCCCGGGATCTGCCATACATTTTTGACCGGTTTTACCGTACGGATTCTTCCAGAAATTCATCCACGGGAGGAAGCGGCATCGGATTGTCTATCGTAAAGAAGATCATCGAAGACCATGGCGGAAAGATCTGGGCAACAAGTAAAGAAAAGACAGGTACGACCATGTACTTTGTTATTCGAAAATATCAGGAGGTACCAAATGAGTAAAATTTTAATCGTAGAAGATGAAGAGGCAATTGCAGATCTGGAGAAAGATTATCTGGAGTTAAGCGGATTTGAGGTAGAGATAGAAAACGATGGAACCAGTGGAATGGAACGTGCGTTGAATGAGGATTTTGATATGTTTATCCTGGATCTGATGCTTCCGGGAACAGATGGATTTGAAATTTGCAAAAAAATCCGTGAGAAGAAAAACACACCGATTCTGATGGTTTCAGCGAAAAAAGATGATATCGACAAAATCCGTGGACTTGGTCTGGGCGCCGATGATTATATCACCAAACCGTTTTCACCAAGTGAGCTGGTAGCCCGTGTAAAAGCACATCTGGCACGCTATGAGCGCCTGATTGGAAGCACCGCCCAGAAAAACGACATCATTGAGATCCGTGGTATCCGTATTGACAAAACAGCCCGTCGTGTATGGGTCAATGAGGAAGAAAAGCAGTTTACCACAAAGGAATTTGATCTGCTGACATTCCTGGCGGAGAATCCGAATCATGTATTTACAAAGGATGAACTGTTTTCCAAAATCTGGGATATGGAGTCCATCGGCGATATTGCAACTGTCACGGTCCATATCAAAAAAATCCGTGAAAAAATCGAGTTCAACACCGCAAAACCGCAGTACATTGAAACAATCTGGGGTGTTGGTTACAGATTCAAGCTGTAAAGCTTGAATCGTAAGAAAGAGTAAAACATACCAAAGCAAGCGTTCCACAGCGAAGCTGTACTGGAATGAACGCTTGCGCCCCATATGCGAAGCATATGAGGCACTATCTGGGGTGTTGGTTACAGATTCAAGCTGTAAAGCTTGAAGCGTAAGAAATCAGGGAAATTATAAATTACAGGAACAGATTTCAGAGGCAGGTAGATTTACAAAAAGAACTGTAAAATCTGCCTGCCTTACCTGTTTTATGGTGGGAAAGTAGGCATTGAGAATATGAGAGTGAAACAACCGGAAATAATATATGAAGATGAAAGTATTTTAGTATGCCGCAAGGAAGCCGGGGTGGCGGTACAGACGGCCCGGGCAGGACAGGCGGATATGGTGAGCCTTCTGAAAAATTACCGTGCAAAAAAGAAAGAAGAACCGTATATCGGTCTGGTTCATCGTCTGGATCAGCCGGTAGAAGGCGTGATGGTTTTTGCCAAGACGAAACAGGCTGCAGCCAGACTTTCTGCGCAGGTGGGCAGTCGCAGCATGGAAAAAGAATATCTTGCGGTAACGACAGGTGTGCCACAGCCGGAAAAAGGAGAATTATGTGACTGGCTGCTGAAAGATGGCAGAACAAATACATCTTCTGTTGTGAAAAAAGGGACACCGCAGGCAAAGGAGGCAAAACTGACCTATGAAGCAGTAAAGGTGATGGAGGAAGGCCGGAAAGCACTGGTGCATATCTGGCTTCATACCGGTCGCCATCACCAGATCCGGGTACAGTTTGCACACGCCGGATATCCCCTGTACGGAGATACTAAATACGGAACGGCAGATGCGAAAACTTATTGTCCGGTGGCATTATGCTCCTGCAGAATTGCATTTGTTCATCCTGTGACAGGAAAAGAGATGGAATTTGAGATTCAGCCAAAGGGAAAAGGATTTGCGTAACAGAATTTCTAAAATAAGAGTCATGTGAAAGTTGCCAGCTATTCGACAAACAGGATAGATGGCAGCTATTTTTTTCTAAGGCTTGCATTTATAATACCATTCATTGTATGATAATAAATATAAAACAGGTATAAGGGAGTCACAGAAAGGGTATAACATATGAATATCAGACATATTACAATTCTGCCGGGGGAAGATCAGGTGGGATTGTTTATCAGTGGCAATGCTGCAGGTAAAAATGTATTGTATACCTGCACGGATCTGGAGAAACAGGAGAAGACGGAGCATTGTCTTTTTTCTGTTTATGATAACCATGAAGATGCAGAGAGCCGCGATATCGAAGAGGGATATGGTTTTCCACTGCAGCGCTATCTGGATGTGGCAGAGGTGTCAGAGGCAGAGGAAATCCGACTGGGAAGTGTGGATGGATTTGAGTCTATTGTGACAGAGTTGAAATCCAGACGGTATTATTTCCCGGAACTGAAGCGCGGTAAGGCAACCGGCCGGGAGCCCAGAGAGGCTTTTATTTCTTTTAAAAAAAATGGTATACCAGTAAAATACTATCCGCATCCCACAATTATGTTTGGACAGCAGGGATTAGATGATAAAAATAAAGATTATTTTTCCAAGGGAATCCGTCTGCTGGTGGCAGGAAGTGCGGAGCGTGGATTCTGGGTACGTGGAGAAGGATTGCGCTGCAACCGTTATTTTTCTATAAGCAGATTTTTTGAATTAAATGCACAGCAGGCAGGCGTTATGTACTGGATGCAGTTGGAACTGGAGGATGGAAGTGAGAGGAAAGTACCGGCAATTCAGCTTTCGATGGAGTTCTGGAAAGACCAGGCAGAGTGTGCACCGGAATATTTAAACAGACTGCGGGCTGTCACGCATGGCGGAGAGACAATCGGAGAGATTACAGACACAATCTGGCTGTTTCTGGCTGATGACAATTATAAGCAGATCGGATATTTTGATGGAAATACAATATCGCTGGATTTTGCAGGTGTGATGGCAGGAGAGGCTAAGCAGACTGCAGTGCAGAAAGAAACCAGGGTTCCACAGACAAAAGAGACCGACAGTGAATTTTACATCAAAATCACGCGACAGGGCACACCGTGGAAGCAATATGATTATACATTAACGGAACTGCAGAATCATTTCAAAGACATTGAAACAGAGGAAACGTATTGCTATTATAACCATAACATGAATCAGGGCCAGGGCGGACAGCGCCAGGTGACGGCTCATGGCTGGCTGTTGCTGTCACTGCTGGAATATCTTCCGGAAATTCCATCCCGGGAGGAACTGGAGAATGGATCTGTCATGTTTCAGATTTTTACTAATGACAATTATAAGGAAAAGATTGCGCTGGAGGCGGATGAACTGTCAGCATACCGTTTTATACTGGCTTACGAACAGGATCAGCGGACACAGACCGGCATGGAAAAAGGCGATACCAGTGCCTGGGACGATGAACAGAAACAGTTCGTTCCAATCAAAGGTACGACACCATTTCGGGTTTACTGTGGAAAAGAAAGTGCCAATCCATCCGTTTATAAAAATGCGGCGGGCATGGTGATAGACATTTTAGTTTAATCCGGGTTAATATAAAAAGTCTGAAAACGGAAAGAATAAAATATCGGCAATGAGATTGTTTTATAAAAATGAGAATACATAAAAAGGAGAGGAGGCATACTATGATCGTTGATCATTTTAACAGACAGATTGATTATATCCGAATATCAATCACAGACCGTTGTAATCTGCGCTGTAAATACTGTATGCCGGAGGACGTTCCTTTTGTACCACATGAGAGAATTTTGCGTTATGAAGAGATCATACGTCTTGTGAAGATTCTGGCAGGACTTGGAATCTGCAAAGTGAAAATCACCGGTGGGGAACCGCTGGTGCGGCGTGGATGCGCGGATCTGATCCGTGAGATCCATGCAGTGGAAGGAATCAATATGGTTACACTGACGACAAATGGAGTGTTACTGAAGGAACAGCTTCCGGCGTTACAGGAAGCGGGATTGGATGCAATCAATGTCAGTCTGGATACACTGCGAAGAGACCGGTATCAGAATGTGACCGGCAAAGATGTATTTGAGCAGGTTATGGAAGGAATTCATGCAGCATATGAGAGCGGAATTCCGTTAAAAATCAACTGTGTACCGGTACAGGGAGAAAATACGGAGGAACTTCCGGCATTTTTCGAATGGGCCAGACAGAAAAACGTAGCTGTCCGTTTTATAGAAATGATGCCGATCGGTTATGGAGAAATCTATAAGTCTTATCCGGCAGAAGCAATTCGACAGAAATTTTATGAAAGTTATCCGGGGGCATACCGGGTGGAGAAAAAGCTGGGAAATGGACCGGCAGTGTATTACAGTGCACCGGGATTTGCCGGAGAGATCGGAATGATCGGGGCAGTGCATGAGAAGTTCTGCAGTGGCTGTAACCGCATCCGACTGACATCCGAAGGATTTTTAAAACTCTGCCTGTATTCCGGAGAAGGCGTAGACCTGCGGAGTCTGCTTCGGGATGGCAGCAGTGATGAAGAAATCACCAACGTCATCTGGCAGGCGATTCAGCGTAAACCGAAGGAACATCATTTTGGAGATACGACGGAAGCAGATACCCGCAAAATGTCCCAGATCGGTGGGTAAACACTTCGCGGGCTGTACAGTGGTTCTGAGAAGCATACACTGTGACAAATGCAATCTGAACAGCCTGTCTGATAAAAAGAAATGATTGCATAATTTCGTTAAACGTATTATACTACGCTTAGTAAAAATAAGGAGGTACATTAGAATGGCACAGATTACCAAAGACACCATGATCGGTGAATTATTACGTGATCAGGAACATATCGACAGCATTGCTGAAGTATTATTTGGCATTGGTATGCATTGCCTTGGATGCCCGTCATCTCAGATGGAGACAATCGAGCAGGCTGCTATGGTGCATGGCATTGAGCCGCAGGAATTAGTAGACCGCCTCAATGATGTTGTAGCATAAGGCACAGGTTTAGATATAAGTTCAGAAAAAAAGAATGGTTCTTTCGCGGAACCATTCTTTCTTTTTGCTCATTCAGATTGTATCATTCACATGGATGATTACCAGATCCTTTAAGAAATATCAGCCAGTTGCTGCAATGCATTACCGTTAATGACTTTGCGGAAATGCTCGTCATAATATGCCTGGATACCTGCACTACATTTGCCCGGTTTCAGATAGGAACTGAGCATGTTGCTGACGCGGTTAAATTCGGAAGCGTCATGCTGGCTCTGGTGTATAACCAGATGATATACATGTTCTCTGGAATCTTTGTACAAGGTGTTTTTGCCCTGATAACAACCGTGGAGCGCATGTGCTGCACTGATAGCTGCATCCAGATTCTGACAGGAGAAAATGCGTACCATATTAGATGGAAGCGTCTGCCTGGTATCTCCGCCGGACTCTTCTGCTTTGTCGTCAGCTTTATCCTTGCGGACATGCTGAAGAAGCTGTAAAAACTGGGAAGCTACATCATCGATATCCGGGGAAAAATCCTCCAGATCATGTGCAGAGAGAAATGAGTTCTCCTCGTCATCTTCAGCTTCATACTGTGTAAAATTAGAAAAGCGTGTATCAAGTTCGTCCGGTGAATCCACTTTGGTAATGATCAGAACAATCTTTTCTGATGAAAGAGGAACTGCTTCTACCATAAGAGGAATATCTTCAGCTTCAAATCCAAAATCCATAGCAGCCTGCTGCATCATATCACGAAATAATGATCTGGCTTTTTCAGAACCATAAGCCAGCTCGCTTAATTTGATATTGCGTGTAGCCAGGTCTTCACTGGTAAGTGTGCAGCGAATCTGATGATCATTAATTTTTTCAATTTTCATACTATCACATCCTTACTTGTTAAAAAAGTATATATAATCTTGTGTTTTTCGTCAAGCATCCATTCATAAAGATTCCATGAATTTGCGATAAAATCCAATTAAAATGATAATTTGAGTTGAATTTTCGAATCAAATGTGGTATATTTATTACAAGAGTTATCCGTGCAATGCGGACAGATCAATTATATATGCAGCAGGTTTATCAGAGCGTTCTTATTGAGATTGAGGCTCTGAAGAATTCTTTCAGGCATCGTACAATTCTGTACATTATCAGATGCGCCTGCGGCAAGGTGGAATATCCACTGATCCATGATAGGTCGAATGACAATTGTCAGAAGACCAGGTCTTATGTTTTCCAGGTTTTTAGTAAAAAAATGAAATTCAAGCTTATTTTCAGTATATCTGATTTTGCGAAAGCTATGTGCTTTCAAAAAGAACTGTCCGTGCCGGAGACTCTTTTTTACCCGACAGAATACGTCTGGTTTCTGTCAGAAAAATGTTTTTGTTAGTATATGTACGAAAAACAGAACTGACAAAAACAAACACCGGATTTTTCCGGGAGAATGAAAAGATGCATTTCCGAAAATTTCCAAAAGAATTCCGGGAGTGCATAAAAGAAGAAGGGGGGATGCACGGGGCAGCTTTTTTGTATACCGGGCATAGCGCAATCATTACAACAAAAATCCTGTGTTATCTGATCAGAAAGAAATACAGGTACTAAAAAATACGGAGGTAAAAAGAAAGATAAAGACGAATATCATGCGATATGTTTGTGTGAATGGAAAGCTGCCAGAGGAGAAAAACACCTGTCAGAGACAGACATGCAATATATTAGAAAAAACATTGGCGGATTGTATATCACGAACTTACTTCCGCGCTGGTCAGAGAAGGGGATTTTTATGCAGCAAAAACGTGCATTTTCCGGACAGACTCTTCTGATCGAACTCCAAAATTATGAGAAACAGGGGATTTCAATCTGGCTGGAGGGACTTCCAAGTAATTCTGCGGAAGTATCGGAAGCCATGTGTGTCCGGGAAGACAATAATTATATGAGAGACTACGTATTTCAGAAAGGTGCATTGTCTCAGGTCAGATTTGACAAAATAACAAAAAAATAAAACAGGCAGGGGATTCTCAGAACCGGAAACAACCTGCAAAAAGGGCGAGGCTTCATATTGCAACGCCCTTTTTTTTCATGTATACTGAGGACAATGAAGTACGCAGATCATGTGTGTCCGGGAATTGAAACAGAGAGTTCGGATGCATACAGACAGAAAAAGGAGGCTTAAGATGGCTTCAGAAAAAAATGCAAGGAAAGGTAACAGAAAAGGAAGGCAGAGAGCAGTTCTGATCGCAGCAGTTCTGGCACTGATTGTAGTCATTATTCTGATCGTTGGAGTGACTGCTTTTTTGAAAAAATATTCATCCTCAACAGAACAGACCGATTATGCATCTTATTATAGTTTAAACCAGGATGATGAGATGTTTGTTGTATTTGATAATGAGAAGATGGAACAGAAAGGCATTGTTCAGGATGATGAACTGTATGTCAATTATCAGATTGTACACAAATATCTGAATAAACGGTTTTACTGGGACAGTACAGAGCAGGTGTTGCGGTATGTGACACCGGACGGAATGATCAATACGACG
>CABRZK010000101.1 GCA_902475415.1 uncultured Eubacterium sp. | reverse complement strand
ATTTCTCTGCCGGAGCTTTACAGATTGGACAGACTTCCGGAGCTGCCTCGCCTTCGTAAACATAACCACATACAGTACATACAAATTTTTTCATAATAATTCATTTCCTTTCTCTTGAAATTAATTTAAATATCATTTTTATAAAATCAGTTGTTGCCAACTGGTTTGTTCCTGTGAAAACATTTTCTGTTGCTTGAAACAGTACACCATATAAAAAGCTTAGCGTTGCTTAAGCGGTTATATATCTTTTTCAACTGCCTTATTTTTTTTCAGACATTCAGGGCAGATGCCATAGAATAAAATGGAATGTCCCTTGATGACACCGTCAAAGGTCTGGGCGGCGATTTCATCTACATGATCAATACTGTTCATTTGTAAATCTATCATGCTGCCACATTCATCACAAAGGAAGTGATTGTGAGGTTCCGGACGACCGTCAAAACGATCCGGTCCGTTTCCGGTAGGAATTTTCTGAATATTCCCAAGTTCGGCAAGCAGCGATAGATTGCGGTAAACGGTTGCCAGACTGATCTTCGGATATTCTTCCCGCAGATTCATGTATACAGTCTCTGCAGTCGGATGATCGTATCTGGTAGCCAGAAATTGTTCGATGGCATCTCGTTGTTTGCTGTGTTTTAACATTTATTTTCCTTTCAAAAATAATAATAATTATTGTTGTTGAAATTAATATAGCATGTGTTTTCTGATTTGTCAACAAAATAAAAAGAATTTTTAGAAAATTTGCGAATGGCGCGTGTGAACGGGAAATTGTGAGAAAATAAAAAAATCCCTCCGTCGGACGAACAGGCGAAGGGATGTAATATTAAAATACGCGGGTTGCTTTTACAATATGATATCCGCTGATGTTGGTGGAGCGATGTGTTACGCCTCGTCCCGGCCAGGAATCATACATCATACCATTTCCAGCATAAATTCCGACGTGAACGACAGTGTTTCTTCCGTTTTTTGCATAAAATATGAGATCACCACGTTGCATGTCATTAGATGAGACCGATCTGCCGAGTTTACCGTCTGCAGCAAGATTGTTGGAAGTATACTCGTGAATAGCCAGTGCATGATCTACGATGTTGGTAGACGGATTGATTCCGGCGGAGTACAGGCACTGATAAATCAGACCGGAGCAGTCGACATAGGAACCAGGTTTTCCGGAGCAGCCAACTTTGTAACCGGTATGTGCATTCTGGTAATCAATTGCGGTCTGGATCATGGCGTTGATACGATCCTGGCGATTACTGCTGTTTGATACCTTTAATGGTGTGCGGTAAGTTCCGAGATTGTACCAGTCATTTTCAGAATATCCCATTGCTTTCCAGGTGGCCAGATCAACATATCCTGTTACCGGGAGATTATGTGTGGTCTGGAAATGGCGAACAGCTTTTTCTGTAGCTGCAGTATAACGTTCACTGCTGTTTCCACAAACTGCCTGGTTTACTTTGATGACTTTCAGACCAATATTTGCCTGAGACAGGTTGTAACCGCCACTTGGCAATGTGATGGTATCCTGAGGCATGTAATAATTGCAGCCGTGTACTTTACCACCGCTTACATAGTAATCACGGGAGCCAACATGGAACGTTCCATTGAAGCCGAAGTTTACGCTACCGCCATTGATGACCCACCAGCCGTTGGCGTTTTTTGCAACGTCATTGTAGCCGAAATCAACTTTTCCGCCACGCAGTACCCACCAGCCTTTTTCATTTTTCTCAACAGAGTTGCAGCCAAAATCAACTTTACCGTTGACAATACGCCACCAGCCGTTTCGGTTTTTGGCAATACCTGTGTAGTTAAAATCAACTTTTCCGCCGCGCAGATACCACCATCCATTTTCGTTTTTCTCAACGGAGTTGCAGCCAAAATCGACTTTACCATTGACGATACGCCACCAGCCATTTTCGTTTTTTGCAATGCCGGTGTAGTTGAAAATAACTTTGCCGCCGCGCAGATACCACCAGCCGTTTTCATTTTTCTCGATAGAGTTGCAGTTGAAATTAACTTTACCATTTTCAATGCGCCACCAGCCATTGGCGTTTTTGGCAATTGTGTTATCAAATATAACTTTACTGTTTACCACATGCCACCATGCATACTCACCTTTGACAGTTGCTTTCATGACATCTGTTTTATTAAAGTTTACTTTGCCGTTTTGCAGATACCACCAACCGTTTTCATTTTCTGCAAAACCTGTGTAGTTAAAGTCAACTTTACCGTTTTTGACGTACCACCAACCGTTGGAATTGTGGGCTACGGTTTCTCCGGAAGTCGGTACGACACCGTTTTTGATATACCACCATTCATGTCCGACTTTTACCACATCTGTGTAACCAGTCTGAACCTGACCGTTTTTTACAAAATACCAGGTGTCGTTGCATTTATAAAAATTGTTGACGGAAGTATCTATTTTACCATTGGAAACAATCCAGGATGTATCATCATAATCGATCACAGCTGTGTCATAGGAAAGCTTACCATTTTTGACGTACCAGAGTGATTTGCTGCTGTCGATGACACCGTTCTGATCCTTTGCAAGACCGGTAAAGGTAAGGTCTGCACAGCCAGAAGCTACATAATACCAATGAACTTCGGTATCATCACCTAATGTGGTTTTCATAAAACCGGTGCGAGTTAGATCAACGGTTCCATTTTCCACATAATACCATGCGTTGATGTTGTTGATAGTGCCTTCGGTAAAACCGGTATGTGTCAGACTGGCAATTCCGTTTTCCACATAATACCATGCGTTGATGTCGTTAATTGTTCCTTCAAAAAAACCGGTAAAATCGGTCTGAAGTGTGTCATCTTTGTAAAGCCCCCAGGTTTTGGTTCCTTCATCATAGACAAATTCCATTTTTTCTTCTGCAGATGGAGTATCGGTATTCTCTTCATCAGAAAGATCTCCGCTGGAACTGTCCGGATCGGTGGAGGGAAGTTCTGTATTTGCATCCGACAGACTGGTGGTGTCGGATCCACTTACTTCGGATGTATTTGCAGTTTGCTCTGTGCCTGCTGTTGCGATGCCGGTGAAATGATTGTTCTGTGTCGCTGAAGCCGGGATTGTCATTCCGGAGACAGCGAGTCCTGCAGCCAGTAATACAGCTGCAATTTGTTTGTTTTTCATAAAAAACCTCCTTGGTAAAATTTAATAAAGCGTAAATTTATTATTTGCTATAAGAGCAGTAATAAAAAATCGTTGTATATATTCAGCTTTATGATGAGATAAGGATGAACAGTTATATTGTAGCAAGTTCCTGTCAGGAGAACTACCCTCTGGGAGGCTGAAAAAGCAAAATTATAAAAATCTTAAGAAAATGCTGTAAGCGCAAATCCGGAATTTGGTAGTTAGAAATTGTGATATCTGGTAAAAAAAACAGAAAGAAAATCATTCATAATAGATAAGAAGATTTTCTTTCTGTTTTGTAGGTTTCAATGGTAGTGAGACATGATATTTGTATTTGGGATATCACATCAGATGTGAGTTGACTCCCGCACCTCGCAGCAAGAAGACCGAGGGCATTCTTGAATTTGAATAAAGTATTCTACTTTAGAAAATGCATCCGTCGTAATGTTTCAGCATATTCTGATCCGGGCGCTCCAGAAGACTTGTGCATACAAAGTCTTTCATAGGCTCTACAAATGGGAAGGTATCGCGTGTAGCCCAGGTCGGAACGGTCCATGCAGGTGGATTGTTGATAAATGCATTGGTCCATGCGGAGTTGTTCTCAAACCACAGCTCACAGACACGGTCCCAGCGATGGAAGAAAATATTGTCTTCGCTGACATCTACGAATTCCGGTGTACCGTCACCTTCCGGAAGCGGAATTGGGGAATACTGTTTGTCGTAAGCTTTGTGTGAGAAGAAACGAAGCAGTCCCGGGAGTTTGCATGCTTCCGGTGCAAAGTGATTTAAGAACCAGTCTTCGCCTTCTTCGCGGGAAACACCCTTCGGATAAGACATCATGTATACAAAACGGATAAATGTTTTGCCGGCATGATTCATTGTCTGGCCGAAGAAATCCTCTGTCGGCTCAGCCGGGATGTTTGCGATAGCAACTGTCATGGCATTTTCAACCGGTTCCGGTGTCATGCCAAGCAGTCCGCGCAGGCTTCTTCTGCCTTCCACGTCCAGTCCGAGATTTTCATGTACACGATAGTTGAAGAATCCCATGGTTTCCATGCCTTTTGCAGGTGGCATTACGCGGTACATAACGTAGCGTGTCAGCCATGGCTCCTGTGCCATTACTTCCGGACAATGATGGTGTACAAACCAACGCTCCATAGCCGGGATATTGTCGATGTCGTTGATGTGGTGAATGATCAGTGTTTTGTTCATTACTGCCATTTGATAAATACCTCCTGAAAAAAATTATAATACCTGTTTACCATAACCTGCAGGAAAATACATGTTCTGAAGTCTGTGAATGGTTATGTATGCGTATCCGATTTCAGATAAGTTTTGACCAGACAAAGAACAGGTATCATCTTGCCAAACCTAAAGCTGTTTGATACAATCATCATAAACCTTGCCCCTGGGGCAGAGTCAAGAGACGAGATAAGTTTTTCTAAAAGATATGTTACAGGAAGGTGGGAGAAAAACATGGATGGCTATATGACGATCGGCGAAGTGGCAAAAGTAAAACGGGTATCGATCAAAGCACTTCGCTATTATGAAAAAATAGGAATTTTGAAACCGGCTTATTGCGATCCAAATACCGGTTATCGTTATTATAAAAATGAGCAGATGCTGGCCATTGATATGATTAAATTTCTGCAGATTCTGGATATTCCGTTGAAGAACTGGAACAGATATGTGGAACTGAACGGGGAGTTCAATCTCAGAGGGTTATTGCAGGATGGACAGGTACGTGCTTATGAAAAAATCGGTGAACTGCAGATCTGTCTGAAACGGCTGCAGCTGGCAGAGCGTGGCATTCAGGATACGGAAAAATACCAGAACAGTGAAGGATTTTATCAAAGAGAAATACCGGAGCGGAATATTTTAAGAAAAGAAATCGGACAGAACACCACTTCTGTGGAATTTCATAAAAAAATCAGTGAACTTTTTGACCTGGCAGAAAAACATCAGCTGTCGGCCAATTATCCTTCCGGGATGATGGCAGATGTGGATGGTGATCAGGTGACGTATTTTGTATATGTGGAAGTATATGAGAACTGTCAGGAATTGCCGGAGTATAAAAGTATGCCAGTGGGCATGTATGAATGCCTGCGCTGCCCGCCCAAAAGCATTATGAAAGCGGAAGAACTGTATCCGGAGTATTTTAAAGAACATAAAAAGTTTACGCTGGTTGAGGCAGATTGTATTACCTCACCGGTGTATTTTCAGGAATATCCGGTGGAGCTGCAGTTTTATTTGTAATATATAGCAACTGATTTGTATTGACTAACTCTTGCTTAAAACGTACACTGATAATAAGACAGGCATTATCTCTGATTCATGCATCTGCACCGCATTTGATGAAAAAGACATAATGAGGATTGTGAAACAGAATATAATAAAAAGACTCTGACGGCGAGGTACTTCCGAGCGGGAATAGTTGGTTGATATATGAATTGTGAATGATAGTATTTTTCAGAACTATATTTGAAGATTACTATATCTTTTATAATATGTGAATTTACAGAACCATTTTTCCGACGGATTGCCGGGAAGATGGTTCTTTTTTAATTTTAGGAGGACAGGATGTTAAAGGTAGCAATTTACGGAAAAGGCGGTATCGGAAAGTCGACAGTGACTTCCAATCTGGCGGCCGCTTTTGCAAATATGGGGAAACGTGTCATTCAGATCGGATGTGATCCGAAAGCAGATTCGACCATTAATTTACTTGGGGGAGAGCCGCTTCGCCCGGTAATGAATTTTATGAGGGAAGAAGACGAAGAGCCGGATGAGCTGGCACAGATTTCCAGGGAAGGATACGGCGGAATCCTCTGTATCGAAACAGGTGGACCGACACCGGGACTTGGTTGTGCAGGGCGTGGTATTATAGCGACTTTTCAGCTTCTGGAAGACATGGATCTGTTTGAACAGTATAAGCCGGATGTGGTTTTGTATGATGTACTGGGTGATGTCGTCTGTGGCGGTTTTGCGGCACCGATTCGTGAAGGATATGCGGAAAAAGTGCTGATCGTTACTTCCGGAGAAAAAATGGCATTGTACGCAGCCAACAATATTTCCAGCGCGGTGCGTAATTTTGAGGATCGCAGTTATGCGCGTGTATTTGGAATCGTGCTGAATCACAGAAATGTGGAAAATGAGACAGAAAAAGTACAGGCATTTTCCGAAAAAATCGGTGTGCCGATCGTAGGCGAAGTGCCAAGAAGTGACGAAATCATCCGTTGGGAAGATCAGGGTAAAACGGTGATCGAGGGTGATCCGGACTCAGAGATTAGTAAATGTTTCTTTGATCTGGCGGAATTATTATTGAAAGAAGAGGAAAAAGCATGAATCAGGAAGCATATTTTTGTACGGTAAAAGAACTGAACAGTCTGGGAAAAGAAAATATTCCACAGCAGCTCATTTCTCATACCCATTTAATTTACAGCTCTCCGGCGACATTGGCTTTTAACTCTCCTGGAGCAGAAGGATTTGGCGTAAAACGTGCAGGACTGGCAGTTCCGGGATCAATTATGCTGATCGTGGCACCGGGATGCTGTGGGCGAAACACGGTTCTGAGTTCGATGAGGGCTTATCATGACAGGTTTTACTACCTTTTAATGGATGAGACGGATATCGTCACCGGCCGCCATCTGAAAAAGATTCCAAAGGCTGTGGCTGAAATCTGTGACGGACTGGAGGAAAAACCTTCCGTTGTCATGATCTGTATCACCTGTGTGGATGCGCTGCTCGGAACAGATATGGAACGTGTCTGTCGTAAGGCAGAGGAATATGCGGGACTCCCGGTAAAACCGTGTTATATGTACGCATTGACCAGAGAGGGTAGAAAACCACCGATGGTACATGTGCGTCAGTCCATTTATTCCCTGTTGGAACCGAAAAAGAAAAAAGGCAATGTCGTCAACCTGCTGGGATATTTTTCCCCGCTGGTGGATGACTGTGAATTATACGAGCTGCTTCATGGAGCAGGTGTGAAAACAATTCATGAAATTTCGCGATGCAAAGATTATGCAGAGTATCAGACAATGTCAGAGGCAAATTTCAATCTGGTACTTCATCCGGAAGCGAGATTTGCGGCAGAAGATTTTCACGACAGACTGAAAATCCCGTATATTGAGCTTCGCCGGTTATATCAAATTGATAAAATTGCCAGTCAGTATCGGGCTTTTGGTTCAGTTCTCGGGGTAACATTTGATGATGAAGAACCCAAAAAAGCAGCAGAAGCGGCAGTGGCACATTTTAAAGAAAAACATCCTGACGCATCTTTTGCGGTAGGCGAGTGGATGAACGGAGATCCTTTTGAACTGGCACTGGCGCTTGTACGATACGGTTTTAAAGTGCCTGAGATTTACGGAACCTTATCCGGAGAAAATTTTGTCTATGTCAGACAACTGGCGGCACTGAGCCCGGAGACGAAAGTATTTTCCAATCTGGAACCAACGATGCTGTATTATGACGGAACAGATTCCGGGGTAAATCTGACCATCGGAAAAGATGCCGGTTATTATCATAAAAACTGTCCAAACGTACTCTGGAACGGGGAGCGGCAACCGTACGGTTATGCCGGCGTCCGCAGACTGTTTGAGGCACTGGCGGAGGTATAGAGTGATGAGAGGACTGAGAAAATATCTGACACCTTTTGCACCGGATCAGTCCGGCGCAGTGTCTGTATTATATGAATTTGGCGGCATTATTGTCATCTGTGATGCCGGTGGCTGTACCGGAAATATCTGTGGTTTCGATGAGCCACGCTGGTTCAAAAGCAAAAGTGCCCTGTTCAGTGCGGGACTTCGTGATATGGATGCCATTTTAGGACGGGATGACCGTCTGGTGGCAAAGCTTGCAGATGCAGTAACCAAACTGGATGCCCGTTTTGCGGCGATTATCGGAACGCCGGTTCCGGCGGTGATCGGTACGGATTATCATGCGTTAAAGCGTATGACAGAGAAAAAAGTGGA
>CABRZK010000100.1 GCA_902475415.1 uncultured Eubacterium sp. | reverse complement strand
AGGCGGAAGTTCTCCTGTGTCGCATAAGTACCACCAAAACCTTCTGTGGTTGCACCATATGGTACATAATCCAGCAGAGACTGTCCGGTTGTACGGATAACAGCGATAATATCCGCACCCTGTTTTGCAGCTGCAACAGCCTGTGTGATATCTTCATAAATATTACCTGTAGCAACGATCAGATAAAGGTATGGACCCTCTTTATCTCCACCGTAAGACTCCAGATATTCATTTCTTTTTGCTACATTAGCTGCAACCCTTGATGTTGTAGCCTCAGCGATCGGCCAGATGGCCGCTTTGATTTCATCCAGTGAAGCAACCGGAAGTTTTGTCAGATCTACTTCTCCGCTGCTTACTTTTTCTGCAACTTCCTGCGGGCCTTCTCCAAGTGCTACCATTGCATTTCCAATATAAAATGCAACACCACCGGAAAGCACGCCTTTTTCTTTCAGATGATCCACTACTACGTTTGGAAGTGGAACTTCTACCTCATTGACACCGTCGATACCTAACAGACGGCAAACAGCTCTCTCTACTGTAACTGTTGTATGTTCATCGATAAAAGCCTGAACATCTGCAGCAACGTTGTGTGCACTTGCTCTTGCTTTTGCGATTAATTCCTGGTTTAATCCAAGTTTGCTCATACTTGAAAAACTCCTTTCGACTTTATGGTAAGTAACACGTCCGGCTATTTTTCACGCCATCTGTACTTAGAAGAAAAGCCGGGGAAACCATATCTGGTTTCCTCGCTTTTCCATGATTTTATGTCCTATGATCTTTGCTGATGATTAATGAGTATGGCGACGAACACGAGCCAGATCTGCCGGTTCAATGGTCATCTGTATACCCTGCTCAAGGGCTGCTACACCGACGATATTTGCTTTCTTCTTACCGGTGCATACATCACATGTGCAGTGTGCCTCATAATGTGCCGGCTCTGTGTATGTCGTAATAACACCTTCATAGTTACGAAGGATAACCTTGCCAGGTGTCTGGGAAATCACGTAATTTGGCATAACCGGAGTCTTTCCACCACCGCCCGGAGCATCTACTACGAATGTCGGTACTGCATAACCGGATGTATGACCACGGAGACCTTCGATGATCTCGATACCTTTGGAAACCGGAGTACGGAAGTGCTCTAATCCAAGGGAAAGATCACACTGGTAAATGTAGTAAGGACGTACACGAATCTGTACTAATTTACGAACCAGATCTTTCATTACATGTACACAGTCATTTACGCCTGCCAGTAATACGGTCTGATTTCCTAACGGAATACCTGCATCAGCAAGTCTTGCACATGCAGCTGCAGACTCTTCTGTAATCTCATTTGGATGATTAAAATGAGTATTTAACCAGATCGGATGATATTTTTTCAGCATGTTGCACAGTTCCGGAGTGATACGCTGTGGCATAACAACCGGTGTTCTGGAGCCGATACGGATGATCTCAACATGAGGAATTGCACGTAACTGGGAAATGATGTACTCCAGTCTCTCATCACTGATCAGTAATGCATCACCACCGGATAACAGTACATCACGTACTTCCGGATGATTACGGATATATTCTAAGCACTGCTCTACCTGATCTGTCGGTACAGAACCGTCTTTCTGTCCTGCAAAACGTCTTCTTGTACAATGGCGGCAATACATGGAACACTGATCTGTTACAAGGAACAGAACACGATCCGGATAACGATGTGTCAGTCCCGGTGCCGGAGAATCTGTATCCTCATGTAACGGATCTTCCAGATCTGCGCTGGAACGATGAAGCTCTTTTTCTGTCGGAATCGCCTGTTTACGAACCGGATCTTCCGGATCATTCGGATCGATCAGAGATAAGTAATATGGTGTAACTGCCATACGAAGCGTACTTAAGCATTTTGCAACACCTTCTTCTTCCTCTTTGGTCAGTGTCATATATTTTTTCAGATCTTCAACAGTCTCTACTCTGTTTTTTACCTGCCAGTGCCAGTCATTCCATAATTCATCTGGAACATCTTTAAATAACCCAAATTCTCTGCTTTTTCTCATAGTTTTATATCTCCTCTTGATTATTTACAATAAAGTTTTATTTTCCCCAAAATAATATACTTTTGCTCGTTTGTTCTTCAGATTTGCTCTGAACCCTATACATATTTCTGATCGAACAGGTTACGGATTGCTTCGTTCTCTCTTAACTCCTGAAGAGTGATCTCTGCATGCCCCTTTGTATATCCGTTACCAATGATCATATCGATATCTTTGCCAACACCCTCTGCACCAAGTGCTGCTTTTGTAAAGCTTGTAGCCATGGAGAAGAAGTATACAACACCGCCGTCATGAACCGGAAGAATTGCAGACATCTCACAGTTATTTACGTTTACACAGCAGATGGATACGTCATACTCTTTACCATCATTTGCAGCCAGAGCTTTCTCCAATACATCTACCGGAAGCGCTGCACTTGCCTGGAATGCTTTGTGGCAAACACCCAGATTTAATAACTCATCCACACCTGCCTGGCTGTAATCCATAGCAACTACGCGACCTGTCGGTCCTACACGTTTCATAGCTTCGTAGCAAACCAGTGTACCGGATTTTCCAGCTCCCCCAAGAACCAGAACGCTCTGACCAGGTTTTACTAACTTCGCTGTCTGAGCCGGTGCTCCTGCTACATCCAGTGCTGCCAGTGCCAGCGGTTCGCTGATGTCATCTGGAAGTTTTGCATACAATGCGCTTTCGAATAATACAGCCTGACCTTTGATATCCACACGATCGATTTCCGGATGAATAGCAATGATCTCATCAATTTTCAGAGGTGTCATGGACAGAGATACCAGAGAAGCAATCTTATCGCCTACTTTGATATCGAGATCCAGATCTTCACCGATGTAAGCAACTTTTCCAATAAACATTCCGCCGGATCCTGTTACCGGATTCTGCATTTTTCCTCGCTCGTTTACGATTCCAAGAATCATTTCTTTAATTTTCTCTGTATCGCCACCGCAGGCTTCTTCAATCTGTGTGAAGGAAGCAGAGTCAATATTTAAAGAAATAACATCACAGATAATCTCATTGGAATATCTCTTTGTCATATCATTATCGATTTTCTGAGCTGCCTGTGTCAAAACTCCCTGTGGCTCAATCACACGATGAATACCATATTTGTTTCCTACTAATTTTCCCATTTTTGTCTCCTCCTGAATTATTTCGTTTCCTTATTAATAATTCGTGAAAAACAGTTTTCCCCCAGCTGTTTTTCGTTATAAATCTCGCTTTTATCTGTAAAAGGATTCAGTTGCTTAGCAATCGTTTGTCAGGGTTTTTAACATTTTCATAACCGAATCCCTTTTACATCTGTACGCTCAGGTCTCCCGGTTCTTCCGTTCTTCCTGTCTTTTCTCCTGTTTTTTTCTGAAAACTTTTATTTTCAGATCTGTTTTAATCCCAGGATTTCTCTTGCTTCTGCCGGAGTTGCCACCGGTCTGCCAAGTTCTTTTGCAAGTCTTACTACTTTCTCAACCATCTCTCCGTTGGAAGCAGCAAGTTTGCCTTTTTCGATATATACATTGTCTTCAAATCCGACTCTGACATGTCCGCCCATAAGGATTCCCATGGTTACCATCGGATATTCAAATCTGCCGACTCCGGATACCGTCCATGTAGAACCTGCCGGAATACTGTTTGCCATAAAAAGAAGATCTCTCGGTTCACCGGAAATGCCTCCGTTTACGCCCATGACAAAGTCAAAATGCATCGGTGCTTTGATATACCCTTTCTTATGAAGACGAATGGCCATATCAATCATACCTTTGTCAAATACTTCGATTTCCGGTTTGATACCATACTCATTCATTGTCTTTGCGAAATCAATGATCATGTTTTCTGTATTTACAAAAATCTCATCGCCGCCAAAGTTGCATGTTCCGCAGTCAAGTGTGGCCATTTCCGGTCTCAGAGTTGTCGGTGCCAGACGTTCTTCGTTACTCATGCCAACTGCTCCCCCAGTAGATGGCTGAATGATAACATCCGGACAAACTTCTTTGATTGCATTAATGCAGGCTTCAAAACGATCTCTGCTCTGTGTCGGTGTTCCGTCATCTTCTCTTACGTGAAGGTGAATGATGGAAGCTCCGGCATCGTAAGCGCTTTTTGCTTCTTTTGCAATTTCCTCTACTGTATACGGGACTGCCGGATTATGTTCTTTTGTAACTTCGGCTCCACAGATACATGCAGTGATAATTAATTTCTCCATAGCGTTACCCTCTCCTTTAAAAATCCCCCAATACACATTTCACACTTTTTGAAAATCGTTCAAACAAAAGGAGCGTTATTCTCCAGAATCCCCCGATTCCTGATGAATAGCGCCCCATGTGTTTCACATGACAGTTCAAAAGCTGTATACCCTTAAACCAAGTCCGTCTCCCATTATAGATCCGGCCTTTCGGCGGTCAGCCCCTTCGTCTGCAACCTTGGAAATAATGTTCCTTTACATTTACAGCTACCCGGCAAACCGCACCTCTATTGTCTGATATTATGTAGTTTTTGATATTATGCTGATTATTTTGATATTATGCTGATTTAAAAAATCTCTGCGATAAAGCTTTATAATGCTCTTATCTACGCTGTTTGTCTTTCGGTACTACGCATGTTCCGCTTGCACGGCAAACAACAATCGGCTCTTCCAGAATATCGCATGCAGAATCATTAATGTCCGGTCTCGGAGCAATGACTTTGCGAGCCTCGAATACCATCTTTCTGGATGTGTTTCCAACAGAAACGATCTCACCAACTGCTTCGATATAATCTCCTGCATACACCGGTGCCATAAATTCTACTTCGTCATAAGCTTTGAACAGACCTTCGTCTCCATCATTCATAATAAGAAGTTCTGTTGCCACATCACCGAATAAACCAAGCATTCTTGCTCCGTCTACCAGGTTTCCGCCGTAGTGTGCATCATGAGCACTCATTCTGAGTCTGATGACTGATTTCATTTTTTCCATAGTGTCCTCCTCCTGTACATACCTTCTGATGTGTGTTACACGTCTCTTTCGAAACGATCAACCATAATAAGTACCTGCTGCAATTGCAGCTAATACATATTGTATAGCGCTCCACGCATCATGGAATGGTATAGAAAAAAGAGTGGTTTTAGGTAAAAAATAACTATCAGCAAATCAATCCCGCTTTTTGTAATTATGGTAGAACGATCTGCCAATAGTGCTCCATGATATCATGACAGTACAGAAACTGTACATTTCTGTCCCAAGTAAGGATCCAGGCACGAATCATTACTTTCGGCAACTTACTCCTTCATCTACATCATTGGAAGTGACTCTCCTTGGCATCTGCGATTACCCGGTAAGCTGCGCCTCTATTGTTTGCAATATGTTGTTTTGTTGATGATTGCATGTTACCACCTGGTAACCTTTTCGTCAACTGGCACTTTTGTATAGAAAACCATATGTTTTTTTGGTTCTTTTGTACAATTCGCTGTTTTTGTGTGTCTATCACGGACACCATTCTTTCCTGCAAGGACTTTTTGTGGTTAGTTATCCATATTAGATAGTTTTGTAAGGTGACTTTTTGGTAACCTTTCCCATAAAAAAAATTATTGCTTTACAATATGATTTTTTTATGATACAAAGGAGATAGCAATCGTAATGTCAGGCAAATATAATACGTAGGAGGTATTTTATTATGATGGTAGATGCGGGGTTTCTATCTATTATTCCACCGATTGTAGCAATTGTACTTGCCTTAGTTACTAAAGAGGTTATTTTCTCTCTTTTATTAGGTGTATTCTCTGGTACGATCATTTATTCAGCACTTGCAGGACTTGGTCCTTTCGGTGTTCTTTCTACCACAGTAGAAATCATGATCGACAAATTTGGAGCAAATGCAGACATGATCCTGTTCCTTTGCTTCTTAGGTATTCTCGTAATTCTTATTACGAAAGCCGGCGGAGCCAGAGCTTATGGTGAATGGGCTTCCAGTAAGCTGAAAAACAGACGAAGCGTTCTGTTCGCAACAGCATTACTTGGTATCTTCTTCGCTATCGATGATTATTTCCACTGTCTGGCAGTTGGAACAATCATGAGACCTGTAACTGACAGAACAAAAATCTCTCGTGAGAAACTGGCTTACCAGATCGACGCTATCGGCGCTCCTCTCTGTGTAATCATGCCAATCTCTTCCTGGGCTGCTTCCGTTATTTCTTATTTCCCGGAAGACGGTTCTGTATCGGGTATGGAGACATTTATTCAGGCTATTCCGCTGAATCTGTATGCAATGTTATCCATCTTCATGGTTCTTTTCTTAACACTTAAGAAAAAATCTGAATTTGGTCCGATGCTCGTAGCTGACAAACTGGCTGAGCAGGGAGTCTTCTCATCTCCGGATGGTGATGTAACAGAAGACAACTTATCCGACTTTGAAAAAGAAAATCAGAGCGGACGTGTATGTGACCTTGTTATTCCGATCGTTGTACTGGTTATCTCCTCTGTACTCTGCATGTTATATGTAGGTGGTTTATTCTCAGGTGAAGGTCTTTCCATCATGGAAGCATTCGGTAACACATCTGCTGCTACTGCACTTGCACTTGGTGGTTTCTGTACATTAGTATTTACATTTATTTATTACATGTGCCGTCGCGTTCTTAGTTTCAAAGAATTATTCGGTGGCATTAGTCAGGGTATCTTCACAATGATTCCGGCATGTACGATCCTTACATTCGCATGGACAATCTCCAGCGTATGCCGTGATTACCTTGGAACAGGCGAATTCGTAGCAGACTTTGTTGCTAACTCTGGTATTCCGATCATGACACTTGCTCCAATCATTTTCATCATTGCAGCATTACTTTCATTTGCAACCGGTACAGCTTGGGGTACATTCGGTATCCTTATTCCGATCGTAATCTCCATCTGTTCTGTAGCAGCTCCAAGCATGACAATTACATGTCTGTCTGCAACATTAGCTGGTTCCGTATTTGGAGATCACTGCTCACCGATTTCAGATACGACAATCCTGTCCTCTACCGGTTCTCAGTGTAACCATTTGAAACACGTTGGTACTCAGATTCCATACGCAGTTATCGTAGCTGTATGTTGTGCCATCGGTTATGTCATTGCAGGTGTTACCAACGGACTGGGACAGGCTGCAAGTACAGGTATTTCCCTGGTATCTGCTATCGTAATCCTTACAGTCACTCTTCTGATTGCACCAAAGGTATGGAAATACACACCGGAGCAGCAGGAAATTATCGATTCTGTACAGGATTAGGGAATACAGAATTCACAAATGTTCAATTGATTTGACACTTCAAATTCTCTTAACAAAGTAAACTGGAAAGAACCGGTGCATCTGTTTTTGCACCGGTTCTTTCTCCATCCTTACCTTCTCTGTCTGCTTCCTACCCTCTGTTATTTTTCTTTTTCTCACTTTTCTGCTTAAAAACAGCCTGTCTGTGATTACTTTTCTTTTTTATCACAGACAGGCTACTTGTTATGTCATTCTGTCATTTTTATTTTCTGCTTTTTACTCTTCCAGCAAATCCATCACTTCATCCTGGAGTCCCAGCAGACGGCAGATACGGAATGCGTCCCGCGGACAGTTCCCTTCATTTTCCACACGATACAGACCATAATTCATGTGAGATGCAATAACCGCAACACCTTTTTCTGTGCCTGCTGCCCGAATCTCATGCTGAACCTGTGATTCGTCCATATCTTTCAGACCTACCACCTGATAATGTGCTTTTCCGTACTCCGCCACATGATCAAAATGTGTCACCAGAAGTGCTACCACATGCCTGCTGTTCAGATATTTCGTCACTGCACGTACCAATGCCGCTCCCTCATGTGGATTGGTTCCTCTGGAAAATTCATCCAGAACCACAAAGCAAAATTCCTTCTCCACTGTTTCAATGGTCTCTTTCATCTGTATGATTTCCGCACCGAAGCTGGAAAGGCCTTTCTGTACCGACTGCAGCTCTTCTGAGATCATCTGAATATTTTCAAAATATGGAAGTTCAGCATAATCCGCATATACATAAAATCCACACATAGCCAGCAGCACGTTCAGCACAATTGTCTTAAGTGAAATACTCTTTCCTCCCATGTTGGCACCCGTGATCACAGTTGCCCCCTGTGTCAGTTCGATAGATAACGGAGTAAAAGACAGACCGCGCTCTTTCAGAACAGAAGCCACCCATGGATTCGTCACATTTTCCAGTTTG
>CABRZK010000099.1 GCA_902475415.1 uncultured Eubacterium sp. | reverse complement strand
TTCTTTCTAAAAAATTGTGTTTGGATACTGCTTTTTCTTTTATCAGCGATAAAATGTTACTCATTCTGCTCTTCCCAGTCCGGAATATGCCCATTGACCAGTGCGGTAAACAGGCGCGTCTTTGCTCCTGGATTTTCATGGTTGATAGTTCGGATAAGCTGTTTGATATATGCTCGTCTTGTGGCACCATCCGCTGGACATGGATTTTTCACTACCGGAAGATTATATTTATTTTTGAAACCGATCACATCTGCTTCTTCTACATACAGAAATGGGCGGATGATTGTCAGATCCATGCGGTCTAAATATGTTTTTGGAGGAAAACAATAAAAATGTCCTTCATAAATCAGTGACATCATCATAGTTTCAATAAAATCATCTTTATGATGTGCATAAGCCACTTTATTACAACCAAGTTCTTTTACAGCATTGTATAATGCACCTTTTCGCATTTTTGCACACAGGGAACAAGGATTCTTTTCTTTGCGTTCTTCAAATACAATCTGTCCAATTTGTGTTTTTACGATATGATGTGAGATGCCAAGCTCATCACAAAGTTGTGTCACCGGACTCAGATCAAATCCTTCCAATCCAAGATCCACACTGACCGCTGTCAGAGAAAAATGCTTTGGATAAAAACATTGCAAACCATGCAGGGCATATAGTAATGCGAGAGAATCCTTTCCTCCGGATACACCGATGGCAATATGATCTCCTTCGTCAATTAAGCGGTAAGTATCTACTGCTTTTCTGGTAAGACTTAGTAGCTGCTGCAATTTCATAATATCGATTCCTCGTTTCAGTATTGATTTTTGATTAAAAGTCCTTTAGAATGATAACATATTTTGACGTTTTGGTAAACAGTTCCGAACATTTGTTTAGATTTTTGTTTAGAAAAACATGTGTTTGAGTGAAATGGGCAATGATAAGAACGTACCATTCGCTTCGCTGTTTTAAAAGATTATGAAGAAAGGATTTTAAACGTATGAAATTTGTAATTCAGCGTGTACAGCACGCTTCTGTGACAGTAGACAACGAAGTAATTGGAAAAATCGGGAAAGGATTTTTGGTTTTAATTGGTGTTTCTGAGGAAGATAATACTGAGATTGCAGACAAAATGATAAAAAAACTGATTGGCATGCGTATTTTTGAGGATGAAAATGGAAAAACCAATCTGGCACTTAAAGATGTGGATGGTGAATTGCTGCTAATCTCCCAGTTTACCTTATATGCAGACTGCAAAAAAGGAAATCGTCCGTCCTTTATCAAGGCAGGAAATCCAGATCTTGCAAACAGCTTATATGAATATATTATTGCGGCATGCAAAAAAGAACTTCCGGTTGTAGAGACAGGAAGCTTTGGTGCAGATATGAAAGTAGAACTGATGAATGATGGACCGTTTACCATTGTGCTGGATTCCGATGAACTTATGAAATAATAATAAAAAGCATGTCAGGAAAATTTCTGTCATTGGCGAGTGAAAAAATTCATCGTAAACACCTTTTATTTATAGTATTATGAGCAAATTCAAGTCGAACGCACGTGAGACTTGGTGCGTGATTCTGGTCAGCGAAAGCTGACATATTCTTCTCAGAATCACTGCACATCTACACTTCGTTTCGGTCGGCGCAAAACCATTGTCTCCCAGACAATGTGCGCCCCCGCGGAGCATTTATCTCAGTTGGAGATTGTAATCCCACTGAGAAAGACTTGTTGTTACTTACCACTTGCAGAAGTTGGAGTCTTCTCGACTGAGATAAACCGGGGCATTTTATTGCCCCGGTTTATTTGCTTCTATATTCTGTTTTACTATCTTCTGCTTTAATCTGTCATATACAAGTTGGCGGAACAAGGTATAACACACTGATGAGAGCGGAATAAACAGAAACATTCCAACGATTCCCATGAGTTTGCCTCCAGCAATCACTGCCAGTAGTACCCAGATGGACGGCAATCCGACAGAATTTCCTACCACATGTGGATAGATGAGATTTCCTTCAATTTGCTGTAATACAAAAAATATAATCAGAAACACAACAGCCTGCTGTGGATTCACAATAAAAATCAGAAAGACTCCAAAGATGCATCCCACAAAAGCACCAAAGATTGGAATCAGTGCGGTACAAGCTATGACTACACTGATCAGCAATGCATACGGCATGCGGAAAATCGTCAGTGCCAACAGAAATAATCCGCCCAGAATCAGTGCTTCCACGCACTGCCCAGTGAAAAAACGTGTAAAAGTTTTGGAAATCATGGCACAGATACCAAAAAGCTTTTCTGATTTTTCTTCAGAACAAAATGCGTAAATTACTTTTTTTACCTGCATTTGCAGTTTCTCTTTTTGAAACAGCAGATAGCATGCAAAAGCAAATGCCAGGAATCCGGTTACAATCCCCTGAAATACAGAACTTATGGCAGAAATAGTGGATCCGGTAATCGTTTTTGCACTGTCTTTCAAAAAATCAGAGACGGTCTGAAGAATCTGCTGCGTATCAAAAGTCTGCGTTCCCATCAGGTGTTTAAGCAGAGGGATTTTTTTATTTAGATGCTCCATCGTGGATTGAAATTGTGGTACAAAATCTGTGATATTTTCATTCAACATGGAAAAACTGTTAGTCAATTGCGGAATCATAAAAAACAGAATCAGCCAGATAATCGCAATAACGATAAGCAGTGTTAATAAAAAACTGGAAATACGAATTGCTATTCGATAGCTGTTCGATTTATTCCGAAACAGCCTTTTTTCAATAAAACGCATGGGAATATTTAAGATAAATGCCATAATGCATCCAGTCAGAAATGGCAGTAAAATTTCCCAGATAATGCGTAGCAAATTCCATTCAGTATCTGTTTTTCCAAGGAGTAGGATAAGCAAAACTGCAATAATAAGTAGTAAATATTTATGCTTTTGTATAAAATCCTGAAATTTCATTTTTATTCCTCAATTCTTTCTGTTTTTTATCCATTTACATAACTGGATGATCGGCAGACTCAAAAATGCATATAAATATACAATTCCAAGTTGTGCCAATGTCAGAGTCTGCACTTTAAACAGATTTTGTAATGCCGGAAGTGTGAGGACACCGGTAATTAATACGGCTCCTAATGCAAATGCACCAATTAACCACTTGTTATTTTTCATTTTTTTTGTAAACAGAACCGGTTTTTCTGATTTGCAATTAAATCCATGGAATAATCGGGCCAGACACAGAGTTCCAAAAGCAAAGGTGCTTGCAAGCAGAGCATTTCCCTGTTTTAATCCCGTGAGGAAAGAACAAATTGTTACCATTCCAATTACAAGTCCTTCCAGACCTACTTTTTTCATAAAAGAGGCAGTTAAAATAGAACTGGTGGCTGCTCGCGGATGTTCTTTCATTACATCATCTGTGTGCGGTTCCAGGCCAAGGGCAATCGCAGGCAGACTATCTGTCAACAAATTAATAAATAATAAATGCACAGGTGCAAAAGGGACTGGAAGTCCTGCAAGAGATGCTGTTAAAACAGTTAAAATGGCACCGAGATTTCCTGATAGCAGAAATTCTATGGCATGCAAAATGTTACGATACAGATTTCTTCCATTTTTCACTGCTGATACAATAGTAGAAAAATTGTCATCTGTCAAGACCATATCAGCAGCATCCTTCGCAACTTCAGTTCCAGTATTTCCCATAGCAACGCCAATATCTGCCTGTTTCAATGCCGGGGCATCATTCACGCCATCTCCTGTCATAGCCACTATATTTCCACGTGCCTGCCATGCGCGGACAATACGGATTTTGTGTTCTGGTGAAACACGTGCATAAACAGATATTTCCGGAACCAATTCCTGCAATTCCTGATCTGTCATCGTATCAAGCGTAGCACCTTCACAGGCTTTTGTATCCGGCGTCAAAATTCCAATTCGTCTGGCAATGGCAGATGCTGTTAAAATGTGATCTCCGGTAATCATGACTGGTCGGATACCCGCATTAATGCAGGTCGCTACTGCATCTTTTGATTCCAGACGAGGCGGATCCATCATGGCGATAAGACCAAGAAATGTCAGATGAGCTTCATGGTCAAAGGTTAGAGTATCCGTATCAAAAAACTCTCTGTAAGCAAATGCAAGCACGCGCAGTCCTTGCTCAGAATATTGCTGATTTTGCATCTGAATCCGTTTTTTCTCGTCACTGTTCATAGGAATTGTGCCATTTGTTGTCCAGATTGCATCTGTTCGCTGTAATAATACATCAACTGCACCTTTCACAATTAAAAGCTTTTTTTCGGAAGAATCAGAACTATGATCATTTTTGGAACATGTATGAAGTGTTGACATCATTTTACGTTCACTGTCAAAGGGAAGTTCGTCGATTCGCGGATATTTTGCCTGTATTTCAGAAATAGCAATGTGCATCTGAGGCTCCATCTGCAGCAAAGCAATTTCTGTAGGATCTCCGATTTCTTCATTTTTATTTTCAATTCTTGCATCATTACATAGTACACTGGCAAAATAAAGTAATTTATTGGAAATATCGGAAGATGCTGCTTCACCTGCAAGAACAGACTGTCCGTTTACATAATAGTCTTCCACTGTCATTTTATTCTGAGTCAGAGTTCCGGTTTTATCTGAACAGATAACTGAAATACTTCCAAGTCCTTCTACTGCCTGAAGTTTTCGGATAATGGCATGCTCTTTCGCCATTTTTTGTGTACCAAAAGACAAAACGATAGTGACAATGGAACTTAATGCCTCAGGAATAGCTGCAACAGCCAAAGCGACAGCAAATAAAAAAGCATTTCCAATAGATTCACCGCGAAAAACGCTGATTCCAAACAAAATTCCACAAAAGACCAAAATAGCAATGGAAAGTTTTTTGCCGAAAGAATCAAGCGATATTTGCAGCGGAGTTCGTTTTGCTGATGTATTGTGTAAAAGATTCGCTATCTTACCAATTTCTGTATCCATGCCGATGTCGGTAATCACGATTTTTCCGCGCCCATTAGTAATGAAACTGCCGGAAAATGCCATGTTTATGCGATCTCCCAGAGCTACCTGATCGGAAATCACATCGGTGATTTTATCGACACTAAGACTCTCACCGGTCAAGGCACTTTCATCAATCTTCAAACCGGCACACTCAATAATTCTTCCATCAGCAGGAACGATATCACCTGCTTCCAAAAGGACGATATCGCCCGGAATCAGCTCTCTGGCAGGAAGTTGCACAACACTTCCATCACGAAATACGGATGCTTTTGGTGCGGATAAGTTTTTTAAACTGTTTAAAGAACGTTCTGCCTGTCTGGTCTGTACTGTTCCGAGAATGGCATTTAAAGTGATGACGACCAAAATAACAACAGTACTTTCTGCGTCACCCAGCAATCCGGATATGGTTGCTGCAATAATGAGAATGATTACAAGAAAATCCTGAAATTGTTCCAGAAAAAGTTTCCATAAAGGTTTCGATTTCGCAGAGGTCAGTTCGTTCCAACCTGATGTGTGGTGGCGTTCCTCTGCCTGTGTAGATGTCAGTCCCTGTACGGAACTTTCAAAGTGATCCATAACCTGCGTCGCGGTCAACTGATACATTTCTTTCATGTCAAATCCTCCTTGTGTTTTGCCTGCATCATGTTATCTGCAATATGTGCTCCGATTATGCAAGTTCAGGATTTTTGGAATAAAAAAAGACCCTTATTGCACAATCAATGTACAATAAAAGTCTCACCGTTTCCTTGCGATACCGGATGTATTTATATTACATCGTACTGACGACACCGCAAACGCATAGTCACGTAGGTTACTCCCTCTTATTGATTCTACTATATCTGATAAAGGGGGAGTGTGTCAAGAAAAAAATTATTTTCATGGATATATAAGCAGGGTTCCTTAATTGGGCTAAATCATCAGCTCCACATTTTTCTCGATTTCAACATTGGTGCCAAGAAGATCATCTTTGTAACGAGCATATTCCTCTGGCTCTATGCGCCAGGCCAGTCCGCAACCGGCGGAAAGTTCTCTTGGAACCGGGATCAGGCGACCGGAGATGCCATGCTCTTTACAATACAGTTCCATAGCCATGGCTGCTGATGTTGTGTGAAATGTTATAATCTGATAAGGTCTTTTTTTTCGCATGACGATAACTCTCCGTTTTTCTGACAAGTTTCTTTTGTAATTAGTTGAATTTTGATAGGTTATAATCTATAGCCACTGCTTAATCGCATTAGGATAATTCTTCTGTATTATGCCTGAAATGTAATTTCAAAGCAACCGTTTTTTTGTTCGGTCTTAAATTCCTTTTTTTGGTATTTTAAGGTCTTTTCGATGTTTGTTCTTGTGTGAGCTTCATCACCAATCACATGAATGGTTTCCCCGGGATACTCATCCATAGCATCCATGACAAGCAATACTGGTTCCGGACAGGAAAGTCCTCTTACATCTACTTCAATGAATTCTGCCATTTTTATTTTCCTCTTTTCAGATTTCTTTTGTTTGTTACTGCAATGATAAATAATACGATAATGCATGCGATCACTGTTGCTTTACCTGCGGTAGCCGGACCACCTGCAACTGCTGCCTCAGTCTCAGTTGCGGCTTTTGCTGCTGCTCCTGCAAGACCAAAGTTATGTGCAAATGCAGCGCCAAGGAGCATTCCAAGGAATGTTACTGTACTATCGGAAGAACCCTGTCCTGCAAGGATCAGCTGACGCAGCGGGCATCCACCTGCCAGTACAGCACCAAATCCTACCACATACATGCCAAGGATGTTCCACAGATGCTGGGAATGTGCGATTGGCTGACCGGAGAAACTTAAGTGGAAGTTTCCGGTTGCAATGTTGTAGATTAACATAACGACAAACAGTGCACCGATAATGCTGATCAGGTCAAAGTTTTTCATCAGAATGACATCACGGATACTTCCTGCGAAGCACATTCTGCTCATCTGTGCGATAATACCAATGATGAGTGCGACGATCAGTGAAATTGCGATCGGTGCGTGCATGCTTCCCGGTCCTTCAGTACTTGCTGCATATGCACCGGTTGCCACACCGATGATCAGTAATACGATTAATGCGATCGGCAATACCATACCGTTTGCTTTCTTGGTTTCATAAGCTCTTCCAAGAGAAAATCCTTTTTTCAGGAAGAAGGTTCCGGTTGCCACGCCGCCTGCAAAACCGATCAGTGCTACATAAGCATTCAAATCACCGGCAGACATACGAATTACCATACGAAGCGGACATCCAAGGAATACCAATGCGCCGATCATCATGATCATTCCAAGCAGGAAACGAATCATTGGGGAAGAACCTGCAGTTGCTTTATATTCCTTTGTGATTAGCGAAATTAGAAAGGCTCCTACAACAAATCCTACGATTTCCGGACGAAAATACTGTACAGGTGCCGCGGAATGGAGAGATAGTGCTCCTGCTGTGTCACGGATAAAACATGCTACACAGATAGCCATGTTTGCCGGATTTCCAAAAAATGCAAGCAATACTGCCAGTATACCAACGATGGCACCTGCAAATGCAAGTTTCCATGTTTTGTCAAATAGTTTCATAACTGTTCTGACGTATTATTACGTCTGTTTTGTTATATTCAGTATAACATTCCTGTATTATCGAGTAAAATTGTTAATATTGATAATTGCTATAAATATATAGATTTTTTCAATGAATTAGTGTAATATCAAATGGTAGATAAAAGTTAACATAGAAAAATGTAAAGATTTATATAGAAAAAAATCGGTAGAAAGGAAAACAACTATGGATATCAGACAATTAGAAGCTTTTGTATATACAGTAAAATACCAGAGTTTTTCCCTTGCAGCCCAGAAATTATATCTCTCACAACCTACTGTCAGTGCGCACATTCGATCACTGGAACAGGAATTACATACACAGTTATTAAAGCGGACAACCAAAACATTGTTTATAACACCTGCCGGTATGAAATTATATCAGTATGCATCGGAAATTCTGACATTACAGCAAAAAGCCGTACTGGAACTTTCTAATGAAGAAACTAACAAACTGCGGATCGGTGTATCCTCAGTTCCTTCCCTCTATGTGCTTCCAGAACTGCTGGCGGCCTATCATGCAGATTTCCCGGATGTAGTCTTCCACACTTCCTGCGGAGACAGCCTGGAAATCATTCATAAAATAGATGACGGAACCTGTGATCTGGGGCTTGTTGGTACAGTCTGTTCAGATACTACCTGCGAATTTCTGCCTTTTACACCTGATGAACTTGTGATTGCGACACCGGCGACAGCGCATTATCAGGTATTTACA
>CABRZK010000098.1 GCA_902475415.1 uncultured Eubacterium sp. | reverse complement strand
TGTCGGACATATCTTAAATGTCCATGAAGGACCGAACGGTTTCCGCTGGAGAGTTGTTTCCGAGCGTAACGACAGCGGAAAACTGGAAGCCGGCATGATCACAACCGACGAACCGGGCGTATATCTGGAAGGTGAGTACGGCATCCGTACCGAGAACGAGCTGATCTGTGTCAAAGCAGAGAAGAACGAGTACGGTCAGTTCATGGAGTTTGAAAACATCACTTATGCGCCGATCGATCTGGACGGAATTGATCCGGATGAGATGACCGGTCGTGAAAAACAGATGCTGAATGCATACCACAAGATGGTATGGGAGAAAATATCTCCGTATCTGAATGGCGATGAGCGCGAATGGCTCAAAGAGTACACAAGGGAGATTTAGAATGAGAAAAAAAATCGTGCTGATTGACGGACACAGTATTTTAAACCGTGCCTTTTTCGGAGTTCCGCTACTGACGAACTCCGAAGGGCTGCACACGAATGCCGTTTACGGATTTTTAAATATTATGTTCAAGATTCTGGATGAGGAAAACCCGGATTATCTGACGGTGGCTTTTGACCGCAGTGAACCGACGTTCCGCCATCAGATGTTCGATGCCTATAAAGGGACAAGAAAACCGATGGCACAGGAGCTGCGGGAGCAGGTACCTGTCATGAAAGAAGTGTTGCAGGCGATGGGCATCACTATCGTAGAAAAACCAGGCTATGAGGCGGATGATCTGCTTGGAACCATTGCAGGAATGGCAGAAGCACAGGGCATGGATGTCAGCATTATTTCTGGAGACCGTGATCTGTTGCAGTTAGCCACAGAAAAAGTAAAAATCCGGATTCCGAAAACAAAACGGACCGGCACGGAGATTGAAGATTATTATGCGGCATCGATGTCAAAGCACTGATGGGCGACAGCTCTGATAATATTCCGGGTGTGCCAGGGATTGGAGAAAAGACAGCCACAAATCTGATCGTTGCCTATAAAAGCATTGAAAATGCTTATGCGCATCTGGATGAAATTACGCCGAAACGGGCAAAGACCAATCTGGAAGAGCATTATGACATGGCACAGATGAGCAAGACTCTGGCAACCATCGAAGTGCATGCACCGATTGAATTTGATCTGGAAGCAGCAAAACTGACAGATCTCTACACACCGGAAGCATATGTATATATGAAACGTCTGGAATTTAAAAACATGCTGACACGATTTTCGGATGATATGTCACAGCAAAATGATCTGGAACAGTATTTCCATGTATATCATGAACTGGATGAGATTCAGAACTTTTTTGACGGATTTACTGCAAAAGAAGCAGCTGTTTCCTTTTTTGAAGACGCTGGAACAGTATATGGTCTGGCGGTGGCAGAAAACAGCCAGAATGTGGCTTATCTGACCTGTGGCGGTTTTGTGACGGAAGGATATCTGGAAGAACAGGCGCAGAAGTTATGTGACGGACTGGACAGCCTTGTGACACCGGATCTGAAAGGATTGTTAAAACATGTCCGTGTGGCAGAGACAAAACACTGTACAGACACGACCATTGCAGCATACCTGCTGAATCCGCTGAAAAATGAGTACACCTATGATGATCTGGCAAAAGACATTCTGGGTCAGATGGTGCCGTCTCAGGTGGATTTACTTGGAAAACTGAAAATCAAAAAAGCAGCGGATGAGAAACCGGAGGCACTGGAGCTGCTGGCCTGCTATCAGTCATACACCTGCATTTCCGCAAAAGACCAGCTTCTGGAGCAGTTAGAAGAGCATGGCATGAAAAAACTCTATGAAGAGATTGAAATGCCGTTGGTATTTGTCCTGGCAGATATGGAAAAAGAAGGGGTGCGTGCAGAAAAAGCAGAACTGGAACGGTATGGTACACAGCTCACCGGTCGAATCGCAGAACTGGAAACATCTATTTACGAAAAAGCCGGAGAGACATTTAATATCAATTCTCCAAAACAGCTTGGCGTGATTTTATTTGAAAAATTACAGATGCCAAACGGAAAGAAAACCAAGACCGGTTATTCCACAGCCGCTGACGTACTGGAGCGTCTGGCACCGGATTACCCGATTGTATCGGAAATTCTGGAATATCGTCAGCTGACAAAATTAAAGTCTACTTATGCGGATGGACTGGCACTTTGTATTGCTCCGGACGGCCGGATTCACAGTACGTTTAATCAGACTATCACAGCGACAGGACGTATCAGCAGTACGGAACCGAATCTGCAGAATATTCCAATCCGAATGGAACTTGGCCGTCTGATCCGAAAAGTATTTGTACCAAAGGATGGTTATGTGTTTATCGATGCGGATTATTCTCAGATTGAGCTGCGTGTGCTGGCGCATATGTCCGGAGACCAGAATCTGATCGCGGCATATCGTCATGCAGAGGATATTCACCGAATGACAGCTTCCCAGGTGTTCCACACACCGTTGGAAGAAGTGACAGACTTGCAGCGTAGAAATGCAAAGGCCGTCAACTTTGGCATCGTATACGGCATCAGTTCCTTTGGTTTGAGCCAGGATCTGAGTATCACACGAAAAGAAGCAGAAGGTTATATTGCAAGTTATTTTGAAACTTATCCGGGAATCAAGACATTTCTGGATCGACTGGTAACGGATGCGAAGGAAAAAGGCTATGCGGAAACGATGTTTGGCAGACGCAGACCGGTTCCAGAGCTGTCTTCCAGTAACTTTATGCAGCGTTCCTTCGGAGAACGTATTGCCATGAACTCTCCGATTCAGGGAACCGCAGCAGATATCATAAAAATCGCCATGATCCGGGTAAAACAGCGTCTGGATCGGGAAAATCTGAAGTCAAAACTGATCCTTCAGGTGCACGATGAGCTTCTGATCGAAGCAGCTGCTGACGAGGCAGAATATGTAAAAGCTTTACTGGCAGAGGAAATGCGCGGTGCAGCCGATCTGGCTGTGACACTGGAAGTCGATGTACAGTCCGGCAAAAACTGGTTTGAGGCACATTAGTGAGACCTTTTGACGAAAAGAATCTAAGTCTACAAGCATTTGAACAGGAGGAACATTCAGAGTTGTCAGAGTTAAAGATGGCGCAGGCAACTCTGAATCAGCATAAAGAATATGTATTTTATAGGAATTACAGGTGGCGTGGGAGCCGGAAAAACGGCGATTCTGACCTATCTGGAAACTAATTATCCATGCAGAGTCATGCTGGCAGATGAGATTGCTCATGATGTTATGGAACCGGGAACAGAATGTAATAAAAAATTACAGGAGCTGTTTGCAGGTGATGGCGTATTTGATGAAAATGGTCAGATTGACCGGCCGAAAATGGCGCAGGTTTTATTTTCAGATGAGCAGAAACGCTTTGTATTAAACGACATTGTACATCCGGCGGTAAAACAGTACGTCATTGATGAGATGAACCGGGAGCGTGCAGCACAGATTCATAAGGTCCTGATTCTGGAAGCAGCCCTTCTGATTGAGGAACATTATGATGAAATCTGTGATGAACTGTGGTATATCTACACTTCAGAAGACAATCGTAGAGAACGTCTGAAAGCAAACCGGGGCTATTCTGATGAAAAAATTGACAATATTTTTGCCAGCCAGCTTTCCGAAGAAACGTATCGAAAAGCCTGCAAAGCAGAAATCGATAACAATCTGACACCGGAAGATACATTTTGCCAGATTGATGAGCTGATGGCGCAGCGCAAGATTAAAAAGCAGACCTTATTGTAATTAAAAAGTACAGAGAATAAAACATGAAAAATACGCAAATATATAGCTGGTTGTGCTTGGATTTTTATGCAGAACAATCAGAACGCGTATGGAACTACTCTTGAACTAACGGAGGAACAGATGGAATTATGTAGTATAGCAAGCGGCAGCAGCGGAAACTGTATCTATGCTGGTACAGATCACTGTCATGTACTTGTGGATGCCGGAATCAGCGGAAAGCGGATTGAAGCAGGGCTCAATGAAATCGGGTTGAAAACGGCAGAAATGGACGGAATACTGATTACTCATGAGCATTCCGACCATATCAAAAGCATTGGGGTTCTGGCGCGAAAATATGGACTCCCCATGTATGCTACCCAGGGAACCATCGATGCGATCAAAGAGAAGTCATCCCTTGGAAAAGTGGATGAATCGCTGTTTCAGGTGATTCATCCGGAGGAAGATTTTACCATCGGAGACATGCGGATTTCACCGGTGCCGATCTCTCATGATGCGGCAGAACCGGTGGCATATATGATGTATCAGGGTGATAAATCCATGGGAATTATCACAGATCTTGGAAAATATGATGATTATATTGTAGACAAATTGCAGGGATTGGATGTATTATTGTTAGAAGCCAATCATGATGTACATATGCTGCAGGCGGGAAGTTATCCGTATCAGTTAAAACGAAGAATTCTCGGTGACCGTGGACATTTATCCAATGAACTGTCTGGCCAGCTGCTGGGCAAAGTATTGCATGACGGGTTTAAAAAAGTGATTTTAGGCCATTTAAGCAAAGAAAATAATTATTCGGAACTTGCATGGGAAACCGTCCGTTTGGAAGTGACCATGGGAGAAAATCCTTATAAAGGCAGTGATTTCCCGATGGTAGTTGCCAAGAGGGATGAAGTATCCGAACTTGTTACGATATAGCTTTTTGCAGGCCGCAATATTGAGAGAGGAGAGCGCATATGCGCGAGAACACAATGGAAAAGATAGCAGACAAAACAATTATCACAGTAGTAGGAAAAGACACCGTAGGTATTATTGCAAAAGTATGTACCTATCTGGCAGAAAACAGCATCAATGTACTGGATATTTCACAGACAATTGTACAGGACTTCTTCAATATGATGATGATCGTGGATATGGGGCACTCCAAAAAAGAATTTGCGGACTGCGTCAAAGAACTTGAGCAGCTTGGCGAAGAAATTGGCGTAAAAATCAAATGCCAGAAAGAAGAAATTTTTGATATGATGCATCGAATTTAATATATGAAAATGCATGAAACAGAAAGGTTATTATTTTAACAGGTAATTGGCGAATGCAAATAATCAGTCGTCACCTGACAATAACCGAAAATATTTTTCTGAAATAAGTAAGAAATGTATGACAAACATCTGGCAAAAAGGAGATTACGACCAATGATAAATATGTTTGAAGTAAATGAGACGAACAAAATGATTGAGCAGGAAAACCTGGATGTTCGTACCATTACACTGGGAATCAGTTTATTAGACTGTATCGATTCTGATCTGGAGAAAGTAAATCAGAACATTTACAATAAAATTACAACACTGGCAAAAGATCTGGTAAAAACAGGAAAAATTATCGAAAACCGTTACAGTATTCCAATCGTAAACAAACGAATTTCGGTAACACCGATCGCACTGGTTGGTGCGGCAGCCTGCAAGACACCGGAAGATTTTGTGACAATCGCACAGACATTAAATCGTGCGGCAGAAGAGGTAGGTGTTAACTTTATTGGCGGCTATTCCGCACTGGTAAGCAAAGGAATGACCACAGCAGATGAACTGCTGATCCGTTCCATTCCACAGGCACTTGCATGCACAGAGTATGTCTGCAGTTCTATCAACCTGGGCTCTACCAAGACCGGCATTAATATGGATGCAGTTCGTCTCATGGGTGAAATCGTCAAAGAGACAGCAGAATATACCAAAGATGCCGATTCTCTCGGATGTGCAAAACTGGTTGTATTCTGTAATGCACCGGATGACAATCCATTTATGGCAGGTGCTTTTCACGGTGTGACCGAAGCAGACGCTATCATCAACGTAGGTGTCAGCGGTCCTGGTGTTGTAAAAACAGCGCTGGAAAAAGTAAGAGGCGAGAGTTTCGAAGTATTGTGCGAGACCATCAAGAAGACAGCATTCAAGATTACCCGTGTCGGACAGCTGGTTGCCAAAGAAGCATCCAAAATGCTTGGAATTCCATTCGGAATCATTGATCTGTCCCTGGCTCCGACTCCGGCAATCGGCGACAGTGTCGCAGGTATTCTGGAAGAAATCGGTCTGGAATACGCAGGTGCACCGGGTACAACGGCAGCTCTTGCGATGCTGAATGATCAGGTGAAAAAAGGCGGAATTATGGCATCTTCCTACGTCGGCGGTTTAAGTGGTGCATTTATTCCGGTCAGCGAAGATCAGGGAATGATCGATGCGGTTCAGGCGAATGCACTGACCATTGAAAAACTGGAAGCAATGACCTGTGTATGCTCTGTAGGTCTGGATATGATCGCCATTCCGGGTGATACACCGGCCACAACCATTTCCGGTATCATTGCAGATGAGATGGCAATCGGTATGGTAAACCAGAAAACCACAGCCGTTCGTCTGATTCCGGTTATCGGAAAAGGCGTTGGCGAAATGGTAGAATTCGGCGGCTTATTAGGTTATGCACCGATTATGCCAGTGAACCAGTACTCTTGTGCTGATTTTGTAAATCGTAAAGGACGCATTCCGGCACCAATTCACAGCTTTAAGAATTAAAAAGCAGAAGTACAGATTTTGCTGCTCCTTACAGACGCAGGAGCCTTAACTCAGACTGAGATAAAAACGAAAATCGTCAGGTATTGATATGTAACCCGAATAATACATATCATACTCTGGCGATTTTTTGTTTTACAGGAAATGCTGCGGGAGTGTGTGAAAGTATACTTTCTTGCGTATGAAAATTCATATCATACTTATATTAGAATAACTAATAAAAATAAGTAAATAAATTAATGGGGTTAATAAGAAACGGTGGTTGTAAAAATAGATTTTGCGTGTTACACTTTTTACAGATGAGAAAATTTACGCATAAATTGTAGTTATAATCAATGAGCAATCCAGAAAGATGGGATAGAAAGTTAAAAAAGAAATGGTCAGCTTATACTGAACAGAAGCATATATAAGATTTCCATGATACCTGCATTCATTGATCAATCAGCGTAAATCTATCTATAAAAACAACCATGACAAGGGGTACCGTATTACGAAGGAGGATATGATATGGAAATGCGTTCTATTGCAAAGCAGTTACAGGAGAATTCTTACCCGGGAAGAGGCATTATCATTGGAAAGACATCTGATGGTAGCAAAGCCGTTACCGCGTACTTTATCATGGGAAGAAGTGAAAACAGCAGAAACCGTGTGTTTGTAGAGGATGGTGAAGGCATCCGTACACAGGCTTATGATCCGTCCAAACTGGAAGATCCGAGTCTTATCATCTATGCACCGGTTCGTGTATTGGGAAATAAAACAATTGTAACCAACGGAGATCAGACAGATACTATTTATGATCAGATGGACCGTCAGATGACATTCGAGCAGTCCTTACGTTGTCGTGAATTCGAGCCGGACGGACCAAACTACACACCGCGTATTTCCGGTATCATGCATGTGGAAAACGGAAAATTCAGCTATGCAATGTCTATATTAAAAAGCAACAACGGAAATCCGGAAGGATGCAACCGTTATACATTTGCTTATGAGAAACCGACTGCAGGCGAGGCACGTTTCATTCATACCTATATGAACGATGGAAATCCGCTTCCAAGTTTTGAAGGTGAGCCGGAGCTGGTAGATGTGGCAGATGACATTGACGAGTATACAAAACTTTTATGGGAGAGCCTGAACAAGGACAACAAAGTATCCTTGTTTGTACGCTATATTAACATCGCAGACGGTACATATGAGACACGTATCGTAAACAAACATCAGAACTAAGACATCTTGACTGAAATCGGAGGAATCAAAATGAACGAATTAGAATTAAAATATGGCTGTAACCCAAATCAGAAACCATCCCGTATTTACATGGAAAACGGTGCTGATCTGCCAATCAAAGTATTAAACGGAAAACCGGGATATATCAACTTCCTGGATGCTTTCAACGGCTGGCAGTTAGTACGTGAGTTAAAAGCAGCAACCGGACTTCCGGCAGCAACATCTTTCAAACACGTATCTCCGGCAGGCGCAGCAGTAGGTCTTCCATTGACAGAAATCGAAAGCAAAATTTACTGGGTAGATGATCTGGGAGAGCTTTCTCCACTGGCAAGTGCTTATGCAAGAGCCAGAGGTGCAGACCGTATGTCTTCTTTCGGTGATTTCATTTCTCTGTCTGATGTCTGCGATGTCAGCACAGCAAAAATTATTAAACGTGAAGTATCTGACGGTGTCATCGCTCCTGGATATGAGCCGGAAGCACTGGAAATCCTGAAAGCAAAAAAAGGTGGCAAATACAACGTCATCGAGATTGATCCGAATTACGTTCCGGAGCCGGTAGAGCACAAACAGGTATTTGGTGTTACTTTTGAGCAGGGAAGAAATGAGCTG
>CABRZK010000097.1 GCA_902475415.1 uncultured Eubacterium sp. | reverse complement strand
CAGAAACTGTCAATTCGCTGGGTGACATATCCGAGCAGACAGGAATTACCATTGCTTGCGGAATCGGTACAGGCGACGATGAAGGACATCGGAATTGAGGTTCAGGTAAACAGCACCGCTAATTATCAGGATTATCTGGATAAAGGGGACTGGGACATTTTTGCGGGAGCTTTTGTCAGTGCACCGACGGGCGATCCGGAGTATTTCTTTACCACACACTGTCTGGACAGTTCTACGAAAAACCGTGGCGGCTATCACAGCGACCAGTTGGAAAATCTGGAAAAACAGATGGCAGTTACGTTTGAACCGGCAGAACGTGCAACACTGGCAACACAGATGACACAGACGATTCTGGATGATCATGCATTTGTGTTTGCATCTCATCTGAAGATGTCGATGGTATCCGGAAAAGGTGTCAGTGGTCTGGTTGCGCATCCGTCTGATTACTATGAAATCACGGTTGATCTGGATAAAGAGTAAGAGACAATACAATAATCATGAAAAAATATATCATAAAAAGAATTTTGCAGTTGATACCGATTCTCATCGGTATCACACTGCTTACTTTTGTATTAATGAATGCATCTTCTACCGATGCTGTAGATGTGATGGAACAGAATACCGGAACTTCCTGGTCTGAGGAACAGAAAGAAGCTGTTCGGGTGGAACTGGGACTGGATAAACCTTTGCCGGTGCAGTATCTGGTGTGGCTTGGGAATCTGCTGCGCGGGGATATGGGAAACTCTTATATTTCCGGGCAGCCGGTTTTTTCACAGTTTGTATCAAAATTGCCGGCAACCATTTATCTGACAATCACATCAATGCTGCTGACTGTGGTTTTATCTATTCCACTTGGTATTTTATCGGCGGTAAAAAAGAATAAATTTACCGATTATCTGATCCGGGTGCTGAGTTTTATCGGAAATTCCATGCCGGGATTTTTTGTGGCATTGCTGTTGATGTATGTATTTTCCCTGAAACTGGGCTGGTTTCCGGTTATGGGAAATAATGCCGGATGGAAAAGCGTCGTATTGCCGACGCTGACACTGGCGATTGCCATGTCCGCAAAATATACCAGACAGGTGCGGGCAACGGTGCTGGAGGAATTGAATAAACCGTATGTGGTGGGCGCCAGAGCGCGTGGTGTCCGGGAAAAAAGAATTCTGTACGGAAGTGTGCTGAAAGCATCGATGCTGACGATTGTTACGCTGCTTGCACTGTCCATCGGTTCTCTGCTTGGAGGAACTGCGATCGTGGAGTCGATTTTTATGTGGGACGGTGTTGGAAAAATGGCGGTAGACGCGATTCTGACCAGAGATTATCCGGTGATTCAGGCGTATGTGATCTGGATGGCGGTGATTTATGTCATGGTAAATCTGGTGACGGATCTTATTTATCATTATCTGGATCCTAGAATCCGTATGCAGAATGAACAGGTGTAAACCATTATAAATTTTGAAATATATCAGATGAATTTATTGAAATAAACAGGTGCAAACATGAATAGAAAAAGGAAAAAAATAAAATTCATCCTATTGCTGATTCTGGTTGGGATTCTGCTGTTTGTGGCAGCATTTGCGTCCCATCTGACACCGTATGATCCCTATGAGCAGGATCTGGCGAATGCACTGGCAAAACCGGATGCGGCACATCTTTTTGGAACAGACCGATATGGAAGGGATATGCTTTCCCGTGTGATTTTGGGAGCACAGACGACAGTATTTTCGTCTCTGCTTCTGGTATTGATCATAACGGTGGTTGGAACCGCAATCGGTATGCTGTGCGGATATTTTGGCGGGAAACTGGATGATCTGCTGATGCGTATTTCGGATGTGTTTCTGGCGTTCCCGGGTATGGTATTTGCCATAGCGGTGGCAGGTGTATTAAGCGGTGGCCTGAAAAGTGCGGTTGTTGCACTGGCATGTATTTCGTGGCCGAAATTTGCAAGACTGGCACGAAGCCAGGTGCTGACAGTGAAAGAGATGCCATATATTGCAGCGGCAAAACTGGCCGGATGCAGTTCCGGACAAATTCTGCTCAGACATATTTTTCCAAATATCGCCGGAACGATGGTCGTAACAGCCGTTCTGGATATCGGAACAATGATTATGGAGCTGGCAGGATTATCATTTCTGGGACTTGGCGCAACACCGCCGGTGGCAGAATGGGGTTCGATGATGAGCAATGGACGAAGCATGCTGCAGACCTGTCCGTGGATCATTCTTGCTCCGGGAGCGGCGATTTTTATTACGGTGGCATTATTTAACCTGCTGGGTGATACGGTGCGCGATGTACTGGATGTAGGATAATGCATGTGATTTACGGAAATAGTGGAAAATGTACTTTGCGCGGGAACAGATCGCCTGTATTTTGAATGGCAGATGAGCGTGAAAAAAGGAGTATGTGTCAGAACAGGATTGTTCTGCAGCAACTATCAGACTGAAAACAGAAAGGATTTCATGTGGAACAGGAGCAGAATTTACTGGAATATCGTCAGGTAGATATTCATTATGGAGAAAAACGTGTTGTGCAGAATTTTTCCCTGCAGATGAAGCCGGGAGAAATTTTTGGCATTGTCGGAGAATCCGGCAGTGGTAAAAGTACGGTGATTCGTGCAGCCATGGGATTGCTTGGCGATGGCGGACGGGTGAGTAACGGTCAGATTCTGTATCAGGATACCGATATGACAAAAGTGCAGGGGGAAGAGCTTCGTCAGTTGCGTGGTGCGGAAATCAGTATGATTTTTCAGAATGCAGGCGCATCCCTCTGTCCGATCCGTACGATCGAAGAGCAGTTATACGAAGCGGTCCTGCAGCACGAAACCGTGCCAAAAGCGGAAATCAGAGACCGGGCATTGCGTTTGTTTGAACAGTTACGTTTTACAAATGGTGAGGAAATCCTGAACAGTTATCCTTTTGAATTTTCCGGTGGAATGAATCAGCGTGTCGGAATCGTGCTTGCCATGGTGCTTCGACCACGGCTTTTGCTGGCAGATGAACCAACCAGTGCCCTGGATGTAACGGTGCAGGCGCAGGTAATCCGGGAAATGCTGAAGTTGCGGGAATTATATGGAACAGGAATTGTGATCGTAACGCATAATATTGGCGTGGTCAATTACATGGCGGACCATATTGCAGTCATGCATCAGGGAAAACTGGTGGAGTATGGCACAAAAGAGCAGATATTAAATGATCCGCAGGATGTATACACGAAGAAACTGATCAGCTCGGTGCTGCGTCTGAAACGATGAACAGAAATAAAGGTTTATTTGTCAGATGGAGTGGGATAACTTGTGAAACGGAGTTGGGACTATGGGTATGAACGATACAATTTTAGAAGTAAAAAATCTGACGAAAGAGTTTTATAAAAATAAAAAGCTGTTTACTGCGGTAGATCATATCAGTTTTCAGCTTCAAAAAGGAGAATGTCTGGGTATTGTCGGAGAGAGCGGATGTGGAAAAACAACGACAATTAAAATGATCACACAACTGCTGAAGGCAGATTCCGGAGAAATCTGGGTTGACGGAAAACAGATTGCAGGACAGAAACAGCAGAATCGAAAAGAAATCAAAAACCTGTATACAAAAATACAGAAAGAGGAGATGTTATGAAGGATGGAACAGATACAGTTTTTGATAGGTGATGCGGACACGCTGAATGAATTATACAGACAAAAACCATATATTCCATTTGCGCAACAGACGATAGTTTTTCTGGATGCCTTTTATCAGACGTTGCGGAAAGAAAATCAATCGTTACAGGCGGCGGATATTGCTGCGCTGGCGTTCTGGTGCCGCAGGAGTCATCTGTATCATCTTCGGGATGATTATGAGAGAAAGTGGCAGGGAATGATTCGATTGGGCAGGGGAATCAGTTTTCATATTGTGCCGTCGAATATTCCGGTGCTGTTTGCATTTAGTATGGCAACGGCATTGCTGGCAGGAAATACGGTGATTCTGAGACTTCCGGAAAAGAGTACGGTACAGGAAGAACTGATTTTGTCAGCGCTGAAACAGGTTATGGAACAACAGCCGGAATGGAAAAAACGAATTGTGATCGTGCGTTACGGACATAGAAAAGACGTGACAGATACCTTTTCACAGATGTGCCAGGTGCGGGTAATATGGGGGGGAGATAACAGTATTCTTGAGATTCAACAATCGAAACTGCAGCCGGGTACACCGGAGCTTACATTTGCAGACCGCCGTTCGGCAGCGGTGTTTTCAGCAGAATATATTCTGACGACAGAAAATCTCACAGATATCCTCCGGGGATTTTATAATGACATCTATCTGAACGACCAGAATGCCTGCTCATCTCCGTCTCTGATTTATTGGACAGGAAAGAAGGACGAGGTGTATGCTGCCCGGAAAAAATTCTGGACGGCGGCGTTTGGTTATATTCAGGCACATTATAAAGTGGATGCGCACATCGCAGTACAAAAATGGGAACAGGCGCTTTATCTGGCTGCGATCAATCCAACAATAACAATGGAAAAATGTGAAAATGCAGTTGTATTGATGCAATGTCCGGAACTTACGGAAGAACTCTGGGAGCAGACTGTTCCGGGAGGATTCTTTTTTGAGAGCAGCGGAGAAACCTTATCCGGTTTATATCCAGTGTTGACCGGAAAATGTCAGACATTGACCTGTGTGGGTGTTGACCGGAATCAAATTGCGTTGGAATTGTTGAAGGCAGGTGTGTCCGGTGTGGATCGGATTGTGGAAAATGGACATGCGTTGGATTTCTCGCTGATATGGGATGGAAAAGATCTGATGGAATATTTGATCAGAATTATCTCCGCCTGAGTGGTGTCTCTCGATTTTGCAGGTAGTCTGTTTGTTGAAAAAATAACCCTGGGGGTGGCTTGTGAACTGTGTCATAGTTCAGTAAACTGATAGCATACAGGGATTTTAAAAAAGACCACATGTAATTACTGCTTTCACAATTATTTTGAAGCAGAGTTTTACAATGGGTGGAAGAATGAAACAGATTAAGAAAAGCATCAGAGAGAGGTTACATATATGTCACAGGTAGCAGAACAATACAAAGAGCAGGGAATCTGTTTTCTGAATTCCAAAATGCGGATTCAGAATTACTGGACACAGAGAAGTCATGATTTTGCACAGCTGCGTCTGAAAGAACTGAACAGTGTAATGGCAGAGCGCTGGTTGCGGGAAATTGCAAAGCACATTCCGGCGGGAGGACAGCTCCGCATCCTGGATGTTGGAACAGGAACAGGTTTTTTTGCATTTCTTCTCAGCAGTCTGGGACATCGTGTGACGGGAATTGATCTGACCCCTTCTATGATTCAGGAAGCCAAAGAAGCTGGTCGTACATTACAAAGCAGTGCTCAGTTCCGCGTGATGGATGCAGAAAAATTATTATTTGCAGATGAAAGTTTTGATATGGTTATTTCCAGAAATCTGACCTGGACGTTACCGCATCCGCAGGAAGCTTACCGGGAATGGCAGCGTGTGTTAAAACCGGGAGGTGTGCTTCTGAATTTTGACGGCAATTACGGAAAAGCTGATTTTACCGGAAAAGGCGAGAAACTTCCTGAGAATCATGCACACAAACAGATTGCCGGTGACCTGATGCAGGAATGCGAAGCGATTAAGGAACAGCTGGAAATCAGTTATCATGTGCGTCCGGCATGGGATATCACCGCACTGGAGAAGGCGGGATTTGAGCAGATCCGTCTGGATCTTGGAATAAGCAAACGGATTTATACGGAAAAAGATGAATTCTATAATCCGACCCCGCTGTTTTGCATTGTGGCGACAAAGAACCAGTATTAATGTGAGTATGAAATCATTTGTTTCAAAAGAAGCAGATGATTTTATATTTTACTTGTAAGGGTGCGAAATAAAATCAAAAGAACGGAAATTAGAAAATATGAAAGAACTGGAAGAACAGATCCTGAACTACTGGGGAAACCGGGCAGAGGGATATTCGGAATACAACCGGGAAGAGCTGGCCGGAGAAAAATGGCCGGAATGGATCAGAGAAATAAAAATGCATTTACCGGATAGAGAGACATCGGAGATACAGATTCTTGATATCGGAACCGGACCTGGATTTTTTGCTATTTTGCTGGCGCAGGAAGGGTATCAGGTGACGGCTATAGACTGTACCGAAGAAATGCTGGCAGAGGCGCAGCGTAATGCCGGAGCGCTGGCAGACAGAATTCGTTGGATACAGATGGATGCGCAGCAGTTGGATTTTTCGGATCAAAGTTTTGATCTGGTAGTGAGCCGGAACCTGACCTGGGTACTGGAAGAACCGGAAGAGGCTTACCGGGAATGGTATCGGGTCTTAAAACCAGGTGGTGTGATGGTTAATTTCGATGCCAACTGGTATCGGTACCTGTATGATGAAGAAATGCGAAAAGGATATGAAGCAGACCGGGCTGCGACAGCGGCTGAGCAGGTGCGGGATGAATACGTCAATACAGATATTGAGGCAATGGAAGAGATTGCACGGAATGTACCATTAAGCAGGGAACTTCGCCCGCAGTGGGATGAGCAGATTTTACAACGGACAGGATTTGGTACGATAGATATTGACACAGATATCTGGCAGAAACTCTGGACAGAGGATGAAAAAATAAATTATGCGTCCACACCGATGTTTCGGATTGCGGCAAGACGCAGGATAAAAGAATAATGTATAAAGTGAAAAGCAGTGATTCAGATGAATTGAGTCACTGTTTTTTTGCTGTGTACGAACTCAATTTCCGTTTTGCAACAGAAATTACGGTTTCGTTGAAAAACAGAAACAAAAACATGTGATTTTGCAACAAAAAACCCGGAAAATCAGCGATTTTCTGGGTTTTGAAAATTGGCACGGTATTTGCTTCATATATAAGTGAAATCCCTACAACAACAAAATACAATTTAAAAATAAGAGAAAAGGAGAAAGTATAATGTCAGAAATCGCAGTAAGACACACACGCGAAGAGTGCTTCGCACACACAAATGACTGGAAGAAACCATATGATGGAAGTATCTTTGATATGTTCAAAGATGGATCTTTCGAACTGATTGACCTTTCAAACCCGTTCGGTAGAGGAAATCCACTCTGGCCGTCCAACGGAGATTTCCATATCGACAGAGTGCAGCATATGCCGATGCATTACAGACTGCTTCAGACTTTCAATTCATTCCATATGCACAACTCCACACATGCAGATTCCCCATCTCATGTAATTCCGGAGAGCCCGTTTACACATGAGCTTCCAATTCAGAACTACTTTGGTGAGGCTGTATGTCTGGATATCCCGAAAGGAAAATGGGAGCTGATCACAGTAGAAGATATCGAAAATGCAGCGAAAAAAGTTCCAGGCGGAATCAAAGATGGTGACTGGGTACTGTTAAATACAGTTACACACAGACGCTGGGGTGAGAATGATGATTACTTCGCATACAGCCCGGGACTTTCTATCGAAGGTGCAAAATGGTTTGTTGAGCATCATGTAAGAGGTGTTGGTTTCGATATGCAGGCCATCGATCATATCCTTTATACATATGCTGCTGATCACGGCCCTGGTCCATACGTTCCGCGTATCTGTGAAGAGTACGAAGAGCAGTTCGGACATCCGGCAAAAGATGATTTCCCAGAGTGGGAGCCATGTCATGATATTCTGATGGCAAACAACGTAATGGGTATTGAGAACCTTGGTGGAGATCTGGATAAAGTAACAAACCAGAGATTCTTATTCTGTGCATTCCCACTTCGCTGGTATATGGGTGATGGTACAATCGTTCGTGCCGTTGCATTTGTTCCATCTGACAGAATCGACAGAAGCGTACCGGATAAAGAATATCCTTACGGCGTATATTAATCATTCTTGTGTATTTATAAAGAAAGTAATTTATAAAGTAGGGAGTCGGCATCTTGAACGCAGTTTTTATTAAAAGCTGTCATACCTAACAGGTGTCGGCTCCTGCTTTTTGAAAAGGGGACACTATGAATAATAAAAAGAATATCGCTGTCCTTGGTGCTGGCAAAATGGGACTTGGAATTGCCCAGCTTTTTGCAAGCAAAGGACATCAGGTAAAAGTAATTTATGTATATGATGACAAGATCCGTTGCGATGCAGCAGCTGTTGTCAGAGATAATTTAAGCGTATTAGTTGAAAATGATGTAATGACACAGCAGGAGGCAGATGAAGCGGCAGCAAGAATCAGCTTTGTTGATACGATTGAAGAAGTTGCAGATTTTGCGGATATCGTGTTTGAAGGAATTATTGAAAAACTGGAGATCAAGCAGGATTATTTTGCAAAAATGGACGCCATTTTCCCGTCGACAACA
>CABRZK010000096.1 GCA_902475415.1 uncultured Eubacterium sp. | reverse complement strand
CTCTTATCACGCTCTGACAATCATCCGCAGCTGTCATTTGCTACGCTTTTATCGACTCGGTCTGTTTTGTGATAAGCATCCTTTTCACATTCGGACAGACAGACACATTCCTGTCTGCCTGCAAATATCTTTAGCAGTGCAGTAATTTTTCTGCCTGCTCCATAATTTCATCAACAATTTCCTTACAGCTCTGCTCTTTTTTAATCAGACCCGCAATCTGTCCTGCCATAACAGTTCCGTTTTTGACATCTCCGTCAATTACGGCATTACGGAGAGAACCAACGGTAAGACGCTCTAATTCTTCAAATCCGGCTCCTTCTTTTTCCAGACGCAGATACTCTCTGGACATCTGATTTCTCAGACAACGGATTGGATGACCGTTACTGCGACCGGTTACTTCAGAATCGATGTCTTTTGCTTTGATGATTTTCTGCTTGTAATTTTCATGACAGATACATTCTGTTGCCACGCAGAATCTGGTACCGATCTGTACTGCTTCTGCTCCAAGCATCATCGCTGCTGCAAATCCTCTGCCATCTGCAATACCACCGGCTGCGATGACCGGAATATCCACTGCATCCACCACCTGTGGAACCAGTGTCATGGTTGTGGCAGCTCCGATATGTCCACCGGATTCTGTTCCTTCTGCGACGACTGCATCAGCGCCTGCCTTCTGCATCATTTTTGCCAGAGCCACACTTGCCACAACCGGAACTACTTTAATACCGGCAGTTTTCCACATTTCCATGTATTTTCCAGGATTACCGGCACCGGTTGTCACAACTTTGATTCCCTCTTCTACAACAACTTTTGCCACTTCATCCGCGTAAGGGCTTAACAGCATGATATTGACACCAAATGGCTTATCTGTCAGTTTTTTTGCTTCGCGGATCTGTGTCCGAACCACATCGCCCGGTGCACTTGCCGCACCGATCAGTCCGAGACCGCCTGCATTGGAAACTGCTGCCGCCAGATGATAATCTGCTACCCAGGCCATACCGCCCTGAATGATCGGATATTCAATTCCAAAAAGTTCTGTAATTCTTGTCTTCATTTAATTCTATTCCTCTACACCATGTGCTTTCAGGTAATCAATGATTGCTCCAACTGTTGTAAGGCTCTCAAGCTCCTCAGACGGAATCTCAATACCGTACTCCTCTTCCAGAGCCATAACCAGCTCGAATAAATCTAAAGAATCTGCATCCAGATCATCTTTGAAGTTGGACTCCAGTGTAATTTTATCCTCATCTACAGATAACTGATCAGCGATCATTTCTTTCATTTTCTCTAACATAATTTTATTCTCCTTTTCAAATTGTTTTTATTTCAAATATTTTGATATTCAAAGTATATTAGATTTCTTTTCTTTTGTCAACAAAAAATTTGGAAAAAGAATTGACTTTTATTCCGCTAATTTTTATACTTGTAGTATCCTATGGGGTAACATATCATCACATTTAGCCCCTGATTCTTTGAATACAAAGGATTTATGGCTATTTAATAAAAAGAAGAGGGACATTAAAATGAGTAATACAAATAACACAAATAATGAAGAAGAAATCTTTGATCCGCAGGAAATGTTTGTTACACTTGATCTGGATGACGGTTCTCAGCTGGAATGCCAGATTCTGACCATCTTTGATGTAGATAACCAGAACTATATCGCACTGGTTCCGGTTGATAACGATGAAGAAGTCATCTTCTATCGCTATTTTGAAGATGAAGAAGGTAATCCATCTCTGGAAAATATCGACAGCGATGAAGAATTTGACGCAGTCAGCGATCGTTTCGACGAGTTACTTGACGAAGAAGAATTTGATCAGATGTAAAAAAATCTCTCAGATAGGCGTAGTTCTTATCTGAGAGATTTTTTGTTTGCACTATAAGTTTTCATTATTTTTACCAATATAAAAAAACACGAACGATAACATCCATGCGAAATAAATATTCGACATAAATGTTTTGAATGTTATCTTTTTATTTTTAAGCATGACATGCATCTGTATCACGCAAACTGCATTACGAAAGCACTTTTTTCATTCTGTTCATTTTCTGATTAACACCTTTTGCCTGTACTTCTACTGCCACGCTCCTTCGCCTGTCGCACCCGGGCGGATTCACACTCTGTCAGAAACCGCGATGGTTCCATATCTTTATTGCGTATCTGGTGAGACCAGAGCAGATACAATCGGCTTTTCGCTCTTGTCATACCCACATAGAACATCCGGCGTTCCTCCTCCAGATCAGCATCCAGTACAGCCTTCTTATTTGGCATTACCTTTTCATTTACATCTATCAGAAAAACAGTCTCATATTCCAGTCCTTTGGAAGAATGAAGGGTACTTAAATTCACACCATCCACAACTTTCTGCTTTTTGGCCTGTTCTTCCAGCTCTTCCTGCAGCTGTGAAATATGTTCGAACCAGTCATCAAAAGTTTCAAATCCTCTGGCATTTTCCTGTAATTCATCCAGTACATCCGTCAGATCTTCAAAAGGGATACGGCGCACTTCCGCATATTCCCGCAGATAATCTTCATATGCTACACCTTTTCGAATATAATTAATGGCAGAAAATGGACGCATTCCGGCAATCACCTTCAGATCCATCTGCAATTTTTCCAGTCGCTGCACCATCCATCTCTGGTCTTCATAAAATTCTTCCCATACATCAAAAGCAACCTCTTCATAGGGCAGACTTTCTCTGGAAAGATAACGTTTCGGACGATTCATGATTTTCAGGAAACTGCTTCTGCGCCGATCTCCTCTGGCAATTGATATGTATGCAAACAAATCTCTGGTGATCCAGTGATCATAAATATTCGGAATCCTGTCTTTTGCCGTGAACGGAATACTGTAATCCAGCATCATTTCCATCAGCAGACGTGGCTGCATATTTGTCCGAAACAGAACTGCCATATCACTGTATTCCATGCCTTCTCTGTGAAGACGCAAAATTTCCTGAATCACATACAAATTCTGTTCCCGCTGTGTCTGAAATTCCTGTTTCTTTACCGGAATTCCTGTTTCTGCCGCAGGTGTAATCTCCTTGTCAAACCTTTTTTCATTAAATGAGATCAGATTTCCGGCTTGTTTCACAATTTCCGAACCGGAACGATAATTTGTTGCCAGGATGACTTTTCCGGCCGACGGATAGTCACTGGTAAAATTCAGCATTATTTCCGGTCTCGCTCCTCGAAAACGGTAAATGGACTGATCATCATCTCCCACGATAAATAAATTATCCTGCGGTGTCGCAAGCATGCGGATAATATCATACTGAATCTGATTGATATCCTGAAATTCATCGATCAGAATGTACTGATATCTGCGTTGCCAGGCCGCCAGAATGTCCGGGCGCTGCATCAGCAATTCTTTGCAGTATACCAGCATATCATCAAAGTCAATCAAACGATTCTGATGTAAAAAGGATTCATAAGCTTCGAATATTTTTCGAAAGACATCCTGCCCGCAGCAGGAGGAATAGTAATGTTCCAGATTTACGGATGTGTTTTTTACCAGACTAATTTCTGAGAGCAAACTGGATATAAATTCGTTTTCATCATCATATTCCAGACGCAGTCTGTGAATATATTCTTTCATAAACTGCAGACGCTGCTCTTCTTTTACAATGTTATCTGCCGTATATCCATAGGCATGTTTTAAAATCATAAAATAGACAGCATGAAACGTTCCAAAGGAAACAGGAACTCTTCTGCCACCCATTAATTTTTCAAACCGCTGTTTCATCTCCGTGGCTGCCGCTTTTGTAAAGGTAATGACCAAAATCGTCGATGGCGGTATATGGTATTGTTCGATCAGATGCTGAACCCGGCGGGTGATGACCAGGGTCTTACCAGACCCCGGCCCTGCCAGCACAAGCTCAGGCCCATCTTTGTGCCTGATCGCATTAATCTGACTTGTGTCAATTTTCATAAATTATTTTAATTCTATCTCCCGTAATTGTTTTGGAGGCAGTTTCTTCGTAGATTCTGTAACAATCTGCTGAACTTCTTTTTTCGCATTCGGTACCGGAATTAACGTTCCCGCTCCGGCCACACAGCCGCCCGGGCATCCCATACCTTCGATCAGGTAACCGTTTTTCCGACCGGCTTTTGCAAGCATCAGTACTTTCTTGCACTCGTCCAGTCCCTCTACATGTTCAATCTTGACATCTACCTCCGGATAGTACTCATGGATACAGTTTTCAATTGCCTTGGATACTCCACCTGCGACTGCATATCCTCGACCTGCAGCAGTTGCATCATGCAGATGTCCTTTACTTTCAATCGTCTTCGGATCAATGCCCCTTGCCTCAAACATTGCATCCAGTTCCTCAAAGGTAATAACAAAGTCTACATCACTTCGGACGGTTTTGCGCATAGCCTCCAGTTTTTTTGCCGCGCACGGTCCGATAAATACTACTTTTGCGTTTGGATGTTCCTTTTTGATGCTGCGTGCCGTTGCCACCATCGGTGTCAGCTCTTTGGAAACACTGTCAATAATCTCCGGGAACTGTTTCTTTGCAAGCATGGACCAAGCCGGACAACAGGACGTCAACAGGAATGGTTTTTCTCCCGTTTTTACATGATATACATAATCATGTGCTTCTGTCACAGCGCCGATATCAGCTCCAAGTGCTACTTCGTATACCTGCGAAAATCCCAATTTCAATAGCGCTGCGTAAACTTTATCCGGTGTTGCTTCTTTGCCGAACTGTCCCGCATAAGCAGGCGCAACTTCCGCAACCACTTCTCCGCCATCTTTCATACAGCGAATCAACTGGAAAATCTGAGATTTATCTGCAATGGCACCAAACGGACAACTTACCATACACATACCACAGGACAAACATTTATCCTGATTGATCACAGCTCTTCCGTATTCATCTGACTCGATTGCTTTGATACCACAGGCAACGGAACACGGACGAATTTTCTTTCCAATTGCATCATACGGACATGCACTTTTACATTTTCCACATTTGATACATTTTGATTTATCAATATGCGCCTGTCCATCCACGTGCGTAATCGCATCCTTCGGACAGACCTCCATACAGGAATGTGCCAGGCATCCTCTGCACAGATTACTTACCTCGTATACATTATCCTCACATGCATTACATGCAGACGGAATTACCTGCATCAGAGGTGGCTCATAATACATTTCATCCACGGTCGCATCATTCAACCCACTGGTAATATGAACCGGTTTATTCTGTGGTCGAAGAGATAATCCAAGTGCCAGTCTTGTACGTTCTGAACTCACTGCACGCTCTCTGTAAATACTCTCTCTGAAACGAGGCATTTCATCCGGAGACAGTTTGTACGGAATTGCTTCCAGATCATCATTGATATTTTCTGATTCATAAGCAATTCGAGCAACCTCTACAAAAACTCCTTTTCGAAGGTCTGAAACCTGTGTGTGTAATCCTCTCATAAACTAATCACCCTTTCCTATGATCTCTCCTATCCCTGCCAATAGTTTAAATCTTAACAAAGATGCGGTCAATAGGAAACCGGTCAGGCACTTAATAAAAAACAATCAGTTACCATTTGCACACTATCCCCCTGTTTTTCATATAGTAAAACAAACCTATCTATCGGAAAGGAAATTGTGTTTTGAATTGTAATTGTAATTCTCTGAATTCTGATTATTCCTGTGTATCAGGTTTCAAACAGTCTGACTGTACTAGCATGACCATTGCCATGGCTTATGTTCCATGGCAGCAGTTTCGAAATCTGTACGATCTCGACCGCGCACTTAAGGTCGGTACCATTTTTGCCGAATTAGATAAGCCATTTACCGGGAAAGGAGGGATGTGTCGTGAACGCTGCATGTAATGTTGAAAAACAACGGTTGATGAACGCCATCTATCAGTATGGATTTGCCATCAGCGATATTACACTTTTCCTTGACACACATCCAAAAGATCCGGACGCTCTGGATTATTTTCAACATATGAAGCACAAATATCATCATTGTGTCGAAGAATATGAATCAAAATTCGGTCCCCTTACCCAGACCGGAGAACAGAGGCAGAATTATTGGCAGTGGGCTGTGTCACCGTGGCCATGGGAAAGGGGGTACTATTAATCTTATGTGGAAATATGAAAAAAGATTACAATATCCGGTTTGCATCACCAAGTCTAATCCGGCAATTGCAAAAATCATCATCTCTCAGTTTGGCGGACCAGACGGCGAGCTTTCCGCTTCCATGCGCTATCTCTCTCAGAGATATGCTATGCCGTATCGGGAAGTAGCCGGTTTGTTAACAGATATTGGAACAGAAGAGCTCGCACACATGGAAATGATCTGCGCGATCGTAAAACAGCTGACCCAGGACCTGACACCGGAAGAAATCAAGAAAAGTGGATTTGACACCTATTATGTAGATCATACCCTTGGCTTGTGGCCCACTGCTGCTGCCGGAATCCCGCAAAACGCCTGCGAGTATCAATCAAAAGGTGATCCCATCACAGATCTCTTCGAAGATTTGGCGGCTGAACAGAAAGCAAGAACCACATACGACAATATTCTGCGTCTGGTAAAAGATCCTGAAGTGTGCGATCCCATCCGCTTCCTTCGGGCCAGAGAAATCGTCCACTTCCAGAGATTCGGCGAGGCACTGCGACTGGTGACAGATAAGCTGAATTCTAAGAACTTCTACGCAATCAACCCGGCTTTTGATAATTGTGGCAGTAAATAACTTTTTTGATAAAGAGGCTGTCCTGAAATGATATCCTCCCTTCCAGGTCAATGTCATTTAGTTAATTTTTTTAATCTGCAAAAAAGGAAAATGTAAAGTGTCGTTAAATTGCATTTTCCTTTTTTGCACATTATATAAACAGATAACATAATGCCATCTGTCCGGTACACATATGAATACAACTATCTATAAAATTCCGTATGTAAAACTTACAACATATTTATCGCTTTTATTTCGTGCAATACATTTTCCGGGATGTTTTAGAGGATACGATTGGAGAGCTTATATGTTTTTTGAATCTCAATGGACTTGATTACCTTAGATAACATATTATATATCCGTCACATCATAATCAGATTCACTGTACAACTTGAAAATTCTGTTTTTCTACCAATTCATCCTTTAATTCTTCAAAAGCTTTTGTCCATTCATTATAAGGAATATCCGCATTCATCACTTCGGGATTATTCATAAAAAATTCCTTTTCTTTTGCTGATACATAATTTTGAATTGGAAGATCAACAGTATAAACCTCATATTCATAATCCCAATATGCTTCTTCCGAATCAAATCCCTCAAGAGCGGCTTGATATACCCCTGTGGTATCTTCCTCCAAAGCCGCCCTTAATACATCTAACCACTGGTATATTTCTTCATCAGTTACAGTATATCCATTTTTGATTGCTTCAACATATAATGCATTTCTTTCTTCAGCATCCTCTACAGCAGCTGCTAGTGCTTCATCTTCATTTAATCCTTCATTTTTATAATAATCAACATACTGTTGTATTTCTTGATCAGAAATCCATCATCAATTAACCTCACACCTGGATCGTCGTTTTACCATCGGGGAACTGTCAAAACAGTATCTGATCAACACTTCATCCTTAAAAGAAACTTTCAAAGGAGTCTATGGTCTGCCGGTTGCGACTTACATGAAGGAATACCGGATCAGAGAAAGCATGGAACTTCTTCGCCGGACAGACTGCAGTATTGCAGAAATCGCGGCAAAGGTCGGCTATGAAACCCAGGGAAAATTCACAAAAGCCTTTAAAGATCTCACCGGGATAACTCCCAGCGCTTACCGGAAAACTCTCTGAAAACGGGTCAAAGTGAAATCTGCCCCACTTTCCATACTCCTTTTCTCTTACGGCATCCCAAAAATAACTGTCACGTCGCCGTTTCCACGAGTTTCTTTTATTATATCTTATAGTTTTTATAAATTCAGATTATACTTTCTGAAAATACTATGAATTATCATATATCACATTTCTTGTACAATCAAAAATATGTCCTGCATCTAAGAAGGCACCTTTCCGACTATATATAATCGAAAAAGTGCCTTCTCTAATTTCTTGAATTTTATCTGAAATTATATTACTTTGCCATCCACAACTCTATGTGTGCTTCCATTATACCTTACTTTCCCATTCTTGGAAAAATCGACCTTGCCATCCTTTAAATACCAACGTCCATTATGATTGGAGGCAATCCCGGTAAAATTAAAATTCACCTTTCCTCCTTCAACTTTCCACCAGCCATTCTCATTTTTCTCCACACTGTTGCAGTTAAAGTCTACCTTACCGCCTACGATTCTCCACCAGCCGTTAGTCTTTTTTATGCAATGTGGATTCGCCATGGTAGAGGCAG
>CABRZK010000095.1 GCA_902475415.1 uncultured Eubacterium sp. | reverse complement strand
CCTGACAAAAGACAGTGTCCATTTTCATGAGCATCTGGGATATCAGATGGTAGGTGAATTTCATCGCTGTGCCTATAAATTTGACCGATGGTACAATATGGTCTGGATGGAGAAAAGCCTTTGTGAACGACCGGAGAAACCAGAACCCATGATATGGTATTCCAGACTGAGGAAACAATCCCTGAAAAAAGACGGGGAATCATAACAGGCGAGCAATAAATCTTGCTGTCAGCTTTTGAATATGGTATACTGAATCAGTATGAAAAGAAGAAAGTAAAGGAAGTTTAAAATGAAACTGATTTCATGGAATGTCAATGGTTTGCGTGCCTGTGTGCATAAAGGCTTTCTGGAATTTTTCAGGGAGATTGATGCGGATATTTTCTGTGTCCAGGAGACAAAGCTGCAGGAAGGACAGATTTCACTTGATCTGGAAGGTTATGAGCAGTACTGGAATTATGCAGAAAAGAAGGGATACTCCGGAACGGCTGTATTTACAAAAAAGAAACCGTTATCTGTTGCATATGGCATCGGAATTGAAGAGCACGATCATGAAGGACGTGTCATCACACTGGAGTATGAAAATTTTTTCTTTGTAACAGTATATACACCGAATTCGCAAAGTGAATTGGCGCGTCTGGATTATCGTATGAAGTGGGAAGATGATTTCCTGTCTTATATTAAATCACTGGAAGAGAAGAAGCCTGTGATCTATGCCGGAGATCTGAATGTGGCACATCAGGAAATAGATTTGAAAAACCCGAAAACCAATCGGAAAAATGCCGGTTTTACAGATGAAGAGAGAACAAAATTTTCCAATGTTCTGGCAACAGGTTTTTACCCGGAACAGACAGGAATTTATTCCTGGTGGTCTTACCGTTTTAAAGCCCGTGAAAAAAATGCGGGATGGAGAATCGATTATTTTGTGACCTCTGAATCTCTGAAAGACAGGTTGCAGGATGCCAAGATTCACACAGAGATTTTTGGCTCAGATCATTGTCCGGTGGAATTAGATATTAATATGGAATGGTAGGAATAGCTGATGGATGAAGAACGACAGACAGAACAAGAAAATGTGAAAGATGAAAAAAAATGCGAAACAAGAAAAGAGATAATCAGCTGGGTTCGGATGTTTGCTATTGTAATTGTAGTAGTATTTGTGCTGACACAGTTTATTATTATCAATGCAAGAATCCCGTCCGGATCCATGGAAAATACAATTATGACACATGACCGGCTGATCGGATTCCGGTTTGCCTACTGGTTTGATGAGCCGCAGCGAGGCGATATTATCTTGTTTGAATATCCGGTGGACGAAAAACAGATCTATATCAAGCGTGTCATTGGATTGCCGGGAGAAACGGTAGAGATACGCAATGGTCATATCTATATTGACGGTTCCAGTGAGCCGTTGCAGGAAGATTATTTAAAAGAAGAATGGACCTGGGAAAATGATGGTTACACTTTCCAGGTACCGGAAGGATGTTATTTTGTGATGGGGGATAACCGGAATGATTCAGAAGACGGACGCCTCTGGGCGCGGGTTGCAATCAATTCGGGACTGGCATCCACACCTGCAGAAGCTGAAAAATACAGCTTTGTCAGAAAAGATGAAATCAAAGGAAAAGCAATTTTTAAATATTATTCGAAATTTGCTATCTTGAAATAAAAATGACAGCAGAAAGTTGCGGAAAGGAATGCAAAAATGGCAGAATCAATGAAAGACTTTGAAAAAGAACTGGAAGAATCCTATAAAGTGATGGGGGATGGAGAAAAAGATACAGATACATTGCTCGCATGGGAAAAAATCAAAGAATTATATGCAAATCAGGAGACTTTAAATGTAACAGTTTCCGGTATCGTCAATAAAGGGGTTATTGCCCTTGTGGAAGGAATTCGTGGATTTATTCCGGCATCCAGACTGAGTCTGAGCCATGTGGATGATCTGAATCCATGGCTGGGCAGAGAAGTTCAGGTGCGTATTATTACCGCAGATGATGAAAATGATAAACTCGTATTATCCGCAAGAGAAATTTTAAAAGAGGCACGTGATGCCGAGAAAAAATTAAAAATTGCTGAAATCAAAGAGGGAGATGTCCTGACTGGAAAAGTTGAGACAATCAAAGATTACGGCGCATTTGTGGACCTTGGTGATGGAATTTCCGGTCTGGTACATATTTCACAGATTTCTCTGGATCGCATCAAACATCCATCAGTCGTTCTGAAAGAAGGACAGGAGGTTCAGGTGAAAGTGATTGGAAACAAAGACGGAAAGATCAGTCTGAGCATGAAAGCTCTGCTTCAGGAAAAGGAAGAAGAGGAAGAAGTACAGGTGGAAATTCCGGAAGCAGAAGAAATCGGAACTTCTATGGGTGATTTGCTGAAAAATTTTAAATTCTAGCAATTGGTTGTTCTGTGATTGCAGATCAGAAAAAATTTATAAAAAGTCATGAAAGGAGTTGTAGATTATTCATGGCAGCAAATAGGCTTGTACGTGAACCGGGAAAGTACTTTGACTGCACTTCTATGCATGGAAAGTGGTGTACCATCACGCTGGTAGGGCAGGATGTGGGCTATGCCCGGGTGGGAATTATTTCCTCCGGCAAAGATTATATATTATTTCAGTTCCGTGATAAGAAGGGACTGGTGGCAAAGGCTTATGTCAAACATATCGTTGAGATCAAGATGAATGAACGAAAGCTGAAAAAAGAGCAGGAGCTTGTTGTTCGTGACTGGGAAGAAGATGTAAATCCGTTTACTTATTTTCTCGGTAAACGATGTGATATTCATATTCATCAGACACGTTTGTTTGAGGCAAGTCCCGGATTTTTCCGGGCAAAAATCATGTTTGTCGGAGAGAATATTATTCGTATCCGGGAAAACAGTAAAGATTACAATCTGAACCAGTTTATGATCTGTGGGATGATGGAGAGTTGAGAGGGTAGATACAATGGAGAATGAGAAAAAAACAGTCGCACCGGATTTTACAAATGAGGCTGTTGAATCAGCAATGAAAGAATTTCTGGCAGAAAAAAATAATGAGCATATGGCAAAACTGATGCAGGCTATGAAAGATGCACGTTTTCTGGTGCCGGCAGATTTTCCGCCTGAAATAAAAAAACAGGTGATTGAAAAAGCAAAACGCGGAGAAAAAGTTGATATAAAGACAGCACCGCGTATGCTTCCGATTATTGTGCAGAATCAGCAGGGAGAACATTTTGCTCCGGCATATACATCAAAAGCACAGATGAATGAAAATACGAAATATCCGGCAATTCTGAATGTGACCATTGATGAATTACTGCGTATCGGTTCCGCACCGAAACTGAACCTGAAAGGAATCATTGTCAACCCGGATACAGATAAGATGATTTTGCATCCTAAATTTATCGAGGCTATGAAACAGGTGAAAGCTGCACAATCTGTGAAGCCACAGCAGGCACAGAATGGTCAGCAGGGAAAACAGCCTCAGGTAAAAGAGTTCAAGATGAGCCGGATGCAGTTCGAGCTGTATGCACGCAGAACCTGTGAATGGGGAATTATTCCGAGAGTTGTATACAAGGAAAATGCAGAATTTATGAAAAAGCTGGAAGAACAGCAGGGCAGATTCATGGCTATGCTGTATCGTCAGCCTTACGGAGATAAGTTTCCGTGTCCGTATTCTGAAAAAGATTTTGACATCATGATTTTAAATATTGATGATGAGACCTGTGTGGCAAGTATTGAGCTTCCGAAACAGAATATGGTTCCGCAAATGGCGCATTCCATGTATATCGTATGGAACCCACAGAATAATGAAATGCGTTATTTTACGATCGAGCAGGGGCAGCAAAATGAGGATAACGTTTTGTGTGGTGTAGACGCAGAAGGAAAGCGTGAGGAACTTCAGACTGCTCCACCAATCGGAAGTGAGATTTCTGCTGTTCTGGATCTGGTTCGGGAAGAAAGAGAAGAAGCCCAGGCATAGTGAAAGTACAGGGGAGATTTGACTTGCATTCTTGTTACATAGCTGATATACTTATATAGTTGTGTGAAAATTAAATAGACAGTTCGTTTGTACCATCCTGTCGTAAAATAAAACCAGGGCTAACCCAAATGTTAATTTAATATTTGTGATTGATATAAGCCGTGGTATGTGTGCCACGGCTTTTAATTATTTTATAATTCTTGATTCAAAGAAGGGATAGAGATATGTATAAGATTAGGATAGAGGAAAGTTTTGATTCAGCTCATTTTCTGGCTGGATATGAAGGAAAGTGCAGTAACCTGCATGGTCATCGCTGGAGAATTGTAATGGAAGCAAAAGCAGATCAGCTCCATGAAAGCGGACAGCTGCGGGGAATGGTTACAGATTTTGTTGACATCCGCAGAGATCTGAAAGCGTTGGCTGATTATTATGATCATGCCATGATTTATGAAAGTGGTACGTTAAAACCATTAACGATACAGGCTTTACAGGCAGAGCAATTCCGATTGATCGAGGTACCGTTTCGACCGACAGCAGAAAACTTTGCAAAATTCTTTTATGAAAAAATGACAGCACAGGGATATGAAGTAAATGAGGTGGCAGTATATGAGACACCAAATAACTGTGCAGTATACTCGGAAAATTAATACAGAAGATCTGGACGGATCATTAGAAGAAATAACTGGTATACCGGTGTTAAATGAATTTGTTGTACAGAGAGATAAGGTATATACAGAATAAAGATGGAGAAAAATATGGCAAATTATAAAGTTGTAGAAATATTCAGCAGCATCAACGGCGAAGGTGTCCGTGCCGGACAGCTGGCGGTGTTTATCCGGATGCAGGGGTGCAATATGAACTGCACTTACTGTGATACAAAATGGGCAAACGAAGAAGATGCCAGATTCCATTGGACTTCCACAGAAGAAATCGTGGAATTGCTGCGAAGCACGGAAATTAAAAATGTAACAATTACAGGTGGCGAGCCGCTGCTTCAGGATAACATTCAGGAATTGCTGGAAGCGTTAGCGAAAGAAAAAAAACTGCGTGTAGAAATTGAGACAAACGGAAGCGTTGATCTGAGCCCATTTGCAGCAATAGAGCATGGACCTTCTTTTACCATGGACTATAAGTTGCCGGGAAGTGGAATGGAAAATCATATGCTGACAGATAATTTTAACATTTTACGTCAGCAGGATACGGTAAAATTTGTCGTGAAAGATTATGTGGATTTGTGCCGGGCCAGAGATGTAATCCACGAGTATGATCTGACAGAAAAATGTCATGTTTATCTGAGTCCGGTGTATGGACAGATTGAACTGGAAGATATTGTAAACTTTATGAAGGACAATCGAATGAACGATGTAAACATGCAGCTGCAGATGCATAAAATTATCTGGGACAGTGAAATGCGTGGCGTTTGAGAAAGTGAGGATGAAAAATGGCAATAGATAAAGATGCAGTGAGGGAACATATCCGGGGACTTCTGATCGCACTTGGAGATGACCCTGACCGTGAAGGATTAAAGGATACACCGGATCGTGTTGCCCGGATGTACGAAGAAGTATTTGAAGGTATGAACTATACCAATCATGAGATTGCTCAGATGTTTGATAAAACTTTTGAAGAAGATCTCACATTTTCTTCTGAAAACAGTGATTTTGTCATTGTAAAAGATATCGATATATTCAGCTATTGTGAACATCATATGGCACTGATGTATGATATGAAGGTGACAGTTGCTTATGTACCGAACGGAAAAGTGATTGGTCTGAGTAAAATTGCCCGGATTGCAGACATGGTTTCCAAACGTCTGCAGTTGCAGGAAAGAATTGGAACAGATATTGCAGAAATTATGCAGGAGATTACCGGTTCTGAGGATGTGGCAGTACTGATCGAGGGATGTCACAGTTGTATGACTGCACGTGGCATCAAAAAAACAGATGCCAAGACATATACGACAACTTTACGGGGACGTTTCCAGACAGATATGCTGTTACAGATGCGTCTGAATCGGTAGAGATGTTAAAATCAGTATTCTGGAATAAATAAAAAATAGCAGGAATAACATCAGGGCATGGATTCTTCCGTCAGAAAGAATCTTCTGTACCTGAACGTAAGGAGTAAAAAAATGGCAGAAAAAGCATTGGTATTATTCAGTGGCGGAGTAGATTCTACAACATGCCTTGGACTGGCAATTGATAAATATGGAAAAGATCATGTAATCGCATTGTCTGTGTCTTATGGACAGAAACATGAAAAAGAAATTGAAGCATCGAGAAAAATTGCAGAATATTATGGTGTGGAGCATTTATACCTGGATCTTGGCGCTATTTTTCAATACAGTAATTGTTCCCTGCTGAGCCATTCCACTGAAGAAATTCCGGAAGAGGCTTATGCACAGCAGTTATCAAAGACAGATGGAAAGCCGGTTTCAACCTATGTACCGTTTCGAAATGGCCTGTTTTTATCGTCTGCAGCAAGTATTGCTTTATCCAAAGACTGTACAGTGATCTATTATGGTGCCCACAGTGATGATGCGGCAGGCAGTGCATATCCGGATTGTTCAGATGCATTTAATGAGGCAATGAAAGAAGCTATTTATCTGGGCAGTGGCAAGCAGGTAACGATTGAAGCACCATTTGTAAACTGGACCAAAGCAGATGTGGTGAAAAAAGGACTGGAGCTGAAGGTCCCTTATGAACTGACCTGGAGCTGCTACGAAGGTGGCGAAAAACCATGCGGAAAATGCGGAACCTGTATTGACCGTGCGGCTGCATTTGAAAAAAACGGTGTGAAAGATCCGGCACTGGATTAATTAGAGCGAAAGCATTTTTAGGGAATCATAAAAAGATTTTACAGGAAACATTGTTTTTTAAATGACAGATTCTGGATTAGACTAAAATTAGTGAGGTAACAAATATGTCAGGAAGAAGTAAAGAAGAAACAGCAGGAGTATCCCTGCTTGGTAATCAGAATGTACGTTATCCGGATAACTATGCACCGGAAGTACTGGAAACATTTATAAATAAACATCCGGGAAACGATTATTTTGTAAAATTTAACTGCCCGGAGTTTACCAGCCTGTGTCCGATTACAGGTCAGCCGGATTTCGCAACGATTACGATTTCCTATGTTCCGGGAGAGCGAATGGTTGAAAGCAAGTCTCTGAAATTGTATCTGTTCAGTTTCCGTAATCACGGAGATTTTCATGAGGACTGCGTCAATGTCATTATGAAAGATCTGATCAAACTGATGGATCCAAAATACATTGAAGTGTGGGGAAAATTTACTCCAAGAGGAGGAATTTCTATTGATCCGTATTGCAATTATGGAAAACCTGGTACAAAGTGGGAAGATGTTGCCTGGAACCGTATGATGAATCATGACCTGTATCCTGAAAAAGTAGATAATCGTTAAAATATCATATGTTTTAGGAGTATAAATGCGTTTGGCAAGAAAATTTATTTGTAGAACGAAACAGAATCTGTGAAGAAAAAATAGTGGAAAGGAAGACTGGAGAACGAAGATGGAAGAAATGAAACGAATTGATCGTGTATTAAAATACAAAGGTGCCATTGTAGACGTGTATGATGACGTGATGCAGTCTCCAACAGGAAAAATCGCACACTGGGATTATATAGCACATCGTAAAGGTGCAGCTGCAGTACTTCCAGTGACGGAAGATGGTAAAATACTGATGGTACGTCAGTACCGAAATGCATTAAACCGTGAGACACTGGAGATTCCAGCTGGTTCCAGAGACAGTATAGATGAGCCTACGGCAATCTGTGCAGCCCGTGAACTGGAAGAAGAGACCGGATTTAGAGCATCAAATCTGGAACTGCTGATTACGGTATCCACAACAGTGGCATTTTGCAATGAGACAATCGACATATATCTTGCGACAGATCTGACCCGTACACAGCAGCATCTGGATGAAGATGAGTTTGTGGAAGTGGAAAGTTATACAATTGAAGAATTGAAAGATATGGTATTAACACAGAAAATTCAGGATTCTAAAACTGCTGCTGCAATTATGGCATATTACGGAAAGTACTGCATAGGCTAGAACAAAGCAAGTCAGCAGGGTTATAAGAGCAGATGATAGAAGTGACGATGAAACAGCCGGGAAAAATAGCTATGCTGCATATTTGCATGGCCATTTTCCTTGGCTGTTTCTTTTTTGGTGTATTTGCCGCCAATTTGTGGATGAAAGACGAAAATCTGTGGCTGGGTTTTGCGATTGAGAGGCAGATGCAGAGTTTCAGGCAGGGAGTTGAGATTACGCCAGATAAACTTTATAGGCTGATCGCAATGCGTGCATTGCCGTGGATGATCCTTTTAGTAACGGGAATGTTTCGTCCGGGAAGGCTTGTAGAAAAAATATGGTTTGGATGGA
>CABRZK010000094.1 GCA_902475415.1 uncultured Eubacterium sp. | reverse complement strand
GCTGGATGAAGTAGATAAACTTTCCCATGATTACAATGGTGATCCGGCCAGCGCCCTTCTTGAAGTACTGGATCCGGAGCAGAATTTCAGCTTTACGGATCACTATATGAATGTACCATATGATCTGTCAGATGTTCTTTTTATCTGTACCGCCAATTCCGTAGATACGATACCAGATCCGCTTCTGAACCGAATGGAAGTGATTCAGTTTCCTGGATACACTGCAGTGGAAAAATTTGAAATTGCCAGAAATTATCTGTTGCCAAATGCCATGAAGACTATGGGGTTGAAGAAACAGAATCTGAAAGTGACTGATGATGCCATGCGTGAGATCATCAGTGAATATACGATGGAATCCGGTGTCCGTGGTCTGAAGAAAAAGATGGAGACTTTATGTCGTCAGGCAGCGGTCAAACTGGTAAAAGGAGAACAGAAAAGCATCACGGTGGGAGTAAAACGCCTGAAAGAATTTCTTGGACGAAAGCAGATTCATCATGATGTGCGGATGCAGGACCCGCAGGCAGGTGTGGTGACCGGGCTGGCGTGGACCAGTGCCGGTGGAGAGATTCTGTTTATCGAGACATCCAGAATTCGTGGTGACGGAAAAGTGAAAGTGACCGGTCAACTGGGAGACGTCATGAAAGAATCTGTGCAGATTGCCATGACACTGGTAAAATCCATGTTCCCGGAAGAGGCAGAAATTCTGAAAGACTCCGATATACATATTCATGTTCCGGCAGGAGCCGTACCAAAAGATGGACCATCGGCCGGAATTACCATTGTGACAGCACTGACATCCATGCTTTTGAATAAAGGTATTTCACCGGAGATTGCAATGACCGGAGAAGTATCCCTGCGTGGTGGCGTGATGCCAATCGGCGGATTACCGGAAAAACTGATGGCTGCACAGCGTGCGGGTATCAGGACTGTGTTTATTCCATATGATAACCGTGAAGATCTGGAAGATGTGGCAGAGGAAGTGAAAGCTGAACTGACAATTATTCCGGTTAAGCGGGTAGAAGAAGTATTGCATCAGACAGGACTTACTGATTGAGAGGTCAATGGACAGATTATTTTTGATTCATAAAGTCTGATCATAAGTGATAGACATTAGTATACGAGAAGATGTGAATAATAAAAAAGCTATCGACAGATGAAGAAATCTTCGATAGCTTTTTTTGAATCCATATTTGCAAAATATATGTAAGGAAATTATTTCCTGTTGGTATTTTCTGACTTTATACGTTCTTTCTTTTCCACGTAAGTTGCGTGCATGCTCTGTACAATTTCCAGGAGCAGTTCCTGCTGATGATCGGTAAGCAGAACAAAGTAATCAAGAAAATTTTTCTGTGTATCTGTCACAGGATATAAATTTGTGTTTTCATCTACAAAGAACTGAGACAGCGTCATATCCAGAGAATCACAGATGTATTCCAATGTGGCAATCGATGGAATCGTATTGCGTTTACGCATATTGGAAATGGTCGAAGTAGACAGACCGGACAACTTGGAAAGTTGATAATCGTTCAAATTTTGTTTTTTCATAATTTCGTCAATTCGTTTTAATACATCCATGATAACCCCTCCTGTGAAAATGTCCGTATTTTTATGTCTTTGTTTTATCGCTGAATATATAACGATATAAATATTCTACTGAGTTTTGAAAAAACAAAATAGTGTACATGCGTGTCTGAATATTGCTCAAATGTATATAAAACAGTGAAAGATGTGATGATGTTAATACAGTTATTTAAGAAACGCTGTACTAGTACAGCGTTTTCTGAATAAGTACCACATATAACTTGTCTGTTTTCACAATTGTGCAATTCCAAAAGCCTCAGCGTAGCCCGCTACGCCTGCATTTTTGAAATCACACACTTGTAAAAACATCCTGCGTTCTATATGGTACTTATTTAAGAAACGCTGTACTAGAAATCGGGCAGGATAGCATGGATCTCAGACAAGGTCTGTTTATACTTTTTTAATTTGACAAAATATTAGCAAACAGGTAACATGAGTGCTAGAATGTTTGTTAAATTTAGAAAAAACGCGTTTATTGAGAGAAAATAATTTGATTCGTTCCGAAAAGCATCGAACGATTCCGGTAAGAAGGAGGACACAACAATGTACAATGAAAAAATGTTAGATTCATTTTCGAAAGAATATGCTGAGCGCTGTCAGGTAACCGATAAAATCACAGCGGAATTGTTTGACGCAAACGGAGTATTGCGAGGCCTGCGTGACAAAAACGGAAATGGTGTTGTGGCCGGTTTGACGAATATATCCAAGATTGAAGCCTTTAAAATGGAGAATGGTCAGAAAATTCCATGTGATGGTAATTTGTGGTATCGTGGCTATAACGTCATTGATCTGGTAAAAGGCTTTGAAGGAAAGCATTGTGGCTTTGAGGAAGTGGCTTATCTGCTTTTGTTTGGAGAACTGCCGACGCCGGCACAGCTTCAGACTTTCTGTGAAGCACTTGCAAATGCCAGACATTTACCGACAAACTTTACGCGAGATGTCATTATGAAGGCACCGAGTGCAGATCTGATGAATTCTCTGACACGAAGTGTACTGACACTGGCCTCTTATGATGAAAATGTCCGCGATACATCCCTGCAGAATGTACTGACGCAGTGTCTGAAACTCATCAGTGAGATGCCAATGCTTGCAGTATATGGTTATCATGCGTATAATCATTATGTATGTGACGAAAGTCTGTACATTCATCGTCCACAACCGGAATTATCCACAGCTGAGAATATTTTGCTGATGCTCAGACCGGATAAAAAATATACCAAGCTGGAAGCCAGGGTACTGGATACGGCACTGGTGCTTCATATGGAACATGGAGGCGGAAATAACTCTACCTTTACAACCCGTGTTGTTACTTCAGCCGGATCGGATACATATTCTGTCATTGCGGCAGCACTTTCTTCTCTGAAAGGACCAAAGCACGGCGGTGCAAACATCAAAGTTGTTGAAATGATGGATGATCTGCGCAAGGAAGTATCAGACTGGGAAGATGAAGAGAAGGTAAAGACCTACCTTGGTAAACTGCTGGATAAGCAGGCTTTTGACCGTAAGGGACTGATCTATGGAATGGGGCATGCGGTATATTCGCTGTCTGATCCTAGAGCCCGGGTATTCAAACATTTCGTAGAGGAACTTGCCATCGAAAAAGGACGGGAAAAAGATTTTGCCCTTTATTCGATGATCGAGCGTCTGGCACCGGAAGTTATTGCGGAGAAGCGTAAGATTTATAAAGGTGTCAGTGCCAACGTGGACTTTTACAGCGGATTTGTGTACAGCATGCTTGATATTCCGCTGGAGTTGTATACACCGATTTTTGCCATGGCAAGAATCGTCGGATGGAGTGCACACCGTATCGAGGAACTTGTCAATGCAGACAAGATTATCCGTCCGGCCTACAAGAGCATCATGCAGGAGAGAGATTACATCCCGATGGATGAGCGTTAGAATGTCGGACAGAGCAGGATATTGTATTTTAAAATAACAGGTTCCCCGTTTTTTTCGTTTAGAAAGATTCCGGGGTGTTCCTGAATCTTGAATAAAGGCCGGAGGGGAAAAGATGTTTCATGAGATTGATGAAAATGCATGGGACCGTAAAGAAATATATGATGCGTTTTATGGTTACACCTATGCAATGACAGTACAATTGGATATGACAGAATTGCATACACAGATAAAAGAAAAAGGATATAAATTTTATCCTGTGATCTGCTGGCTGATCACAAAGACAGTAAATTCAGATGTGGACTACCGTTATGGCAGAGTAAATGGTATAATAGGTTATTATGATCAGATGAATACCAGCTATACGCTGAGAAGAAGTGCAAAACCGCATCTGTTCACTCACATGGTTACGGAATATAACGAAGACTTTGAAGTCTATTATCATCAGTTTCTGGAAGATAAGAAGAAAGCGGAGGATACCGACCGTCTGTACTATTATGAGGACGCCAGACCGGACAGTGTAGATGTGTCGACGACACCGGATACATCCTTTACGGCAATTTCTTATTCCATTCCGGATACTTTCTACCAGAGAGGTGGAGATAATATGCGTTATACGCCGTTTACGACGGTCGGACGTTTTTATGAGCAGAACGGCCGTTGGATTCTGCCGGTGACAGGCAGTTTTCATCATGCTGTCAATGACGGATACCATGCGGAGAAATTTTTCCGGTTATTGCAGGAAAATATCACAAAAGGAGTAACGCATGATAGATAAAAATCTATTTTTGGAGACATTACACGAAGTAGCAGAAATTGCAGCCACTTCCGGAGAAAAAATCAAGCCGGAAGAAGTTCATAAGTATTTTGAAGGAATGGAACTGTCAGAAGAACAGGAAAAGATGGTTTCGGATTATCTGAATCTGCCGCCGGAGGCAAAGCAGACGCCGGAGACGGAGCAGGAAGAGAAGGAAGAAGAACCTGAGACAGAGACGATAGAAGTGTATTCTGACACAGATTCTCCATCAGGAATTCAGATTGGTGCGGATCATGTCAGAGAAGAAGATACAGAAGAGGTTCCACAGCCAAAAGATGTAGAGAAGCTTTCTGATTCTGTATATTATAAAATGTATCTGGATGAGGTTCGCGGACGTGGAGAAGCAGACGAAGAGAAGATGCGCGGACTGTATACAGATATTTTGCAGGGAGACACCGATGCGGTCAATGCTATTGTAGATGGCTGGTTGATGCGTATCATTCATATGGCCGGTATGTACGAGGATGTACCGGTGAATATGGAAGATCTGATTCAGGAAGGCAATATGGCTTTGTGGATGGCACTTGGTTCTCTGCCGGAACTGGAAAGTGCAGCAGACATGGATGTATATCTGGAAAAACAGGTAATCGCAGGATTTGAAGCACATATCCGCGAAGTGACCGGAGATACCGATCAGGTGCAGGCTGTACTTGGAAAAGCAGCATTGCTTCATGAAGCACGTAAATACCTGGCAAAAGAAAACTCACAGGATCCGTCCATCCGGGAACTGAGTGAATACACACATATTTCACCGGAGGAGATTCAGGATATTCTGGCACTCCAAAAGGAACAGTAGGTTGTAAAAATAAAAAATACTTGATATTGAATCCCGCAGGCTAAGACGCCTGCTTGGATTCAATATCAAGTATTTTTTTGTACTTTTTATAAGGGGTTTTGTTCCTTATTCCGTGCTGTGGCTGAATCACGCGGGCTAAGACGCCCGCTTAGATTAAATATCAAGTCTTTTTTGTACGCGCTAGGGTTCCTGGGGCAGGAGGTAGTTGGTGAGGAGCGGGATAACGGGATTTAAGTTATCCTTTTTCCAGACAGCTACCAGATGCAGAGGGTCTGTCTTGTAAAATGGCATGGACAGCACGGCTGTATTGGAATTTGAAATGCAGTTCTCATCCAGCACAGAGAATCCGAGTCCGGCTTCTACTTTCAACAGAATGTTCTGGATGGAGGTTGCATAGATTGTATGGGCCGGCGAAAATCCGTGCCGTTCGCAAAATTGTACAATATTGTTGTAGGCACCTCTGGAGATGGAAGGATCGATGGCAATCATTGTCTCCGTGCTGAGGGCATCAAAGTGCAGATTATTCTGTTGAGCCAGCGGATGTGCCTTGGAAATGACACATTTTGGTGTGGATTCAAAGAAAAACTGGTAAATAATATCGTCCGCCGGATAATCAATCAGATCAAAATCCAGTGTCAGTGCGATATCAATGCGGCCGTTCAGGACAGAGTCACGCAGATCATGGAAATTGCCACTGACAATATCGATGCGGATGTTTGGATGATTTTCGCGCAACAGATGCAGGGCATGGGGCAGAAAATTCTCGGAACGCTGGGTTTCGAGTACACCGAGTACAATGGAACCATTTTCTCCAAGTTCTGCATTGCGGGCTTTCTGTACAGCAGCTTCTCCAAGTTTCATCAATTTGGAAAATTCCTCATAGAGAATAGCACCGCTGGAAGTGAGACGTACATATTTTTTGGTACGCACAAATAATTTCATGCCCAGTTCTTCCTCCAGATTGGAAACATTACGGCTCAGAGAAGACTGTGCAACAAATAAATGATTGGCAGCTTCTGTGAAATTCAGATATTCTGCTACATTTAAAAAACATTGAATCTGAAAGATTGTCATAGTATTCCTCCACGAAACATTGCAATTTCTTCTTTATAAGGTGGCAGAGTTTTCTTTGGATTATTCGGATCCGGCAGATAAGGTGTTTCCAGAATTTTTGGAATCTCTGTAAAATCCGGATGATGTACGATGTAGTTTAATGCATCAAAGCCAATTTCACCCTGTCCGATATTGGCATGGCGGTCCTTGTGGGCACCGCATGGATTTTTGCTGTCATTGATATGAAAAACAGCGATCTGATCTTTTCCGATGATCTGGTCAAACTGATCCATCACACCGTCAAAATCATGAATAATATCGTAACCGGCATCGTTGGTGTGGCAGGTGTCAAAGCATACCCGCAACCGTTCCGGGGAGTGGACACCGTCATAGATTGCCGCCAGTTCTTCGAAACTGCGGCCGATTTCAGAACCCTTTCCGGCCATGGTTTCCAGTGCAATGCAACAGTCAGGACAGTCGGAAGTCTGATCAAGAACTTCATTCAGACCGCGGATGATCTGAGCCGTTCCGGCTTCGACACCGGCTCCGACGTGAGAACCCGGATGCAGAATCAGAATGTTGCTTTTCATAGCGGTGGTGCGTCGGACCTCAAGGGTAAGAAACTCAACGGCAAGTTCAAAAATCTCAGGTTTTACCGTATTGGCAAGATTGATGATATATGGAGCGTGTACGACAAAATCATCGATGCCGTATTGTTTCATGGCATCCCATCCCACTTCCAGATTCAGTTCTTCTACCGGTTTACGTCTGGTATTTTGCGGAGCTCCCGTATAGAGCATAAACGTATTTGCTCCATATCCGGCGGCTTCTTTTACAGAATTTAAAAACATGTCTTTCCCGGACATGCTTACATGAGAACCTATTTTCAGCATATGTATATCCCCTTACTCCCATTCATGTATACGAACAATTTATGACGTACAAAATATCGACATGATGTTCAGATACCGCTGTATATTTTTTGAAAACATACTGTGTGCACATCATATTTTTACATGATTTCAGTATAGTACAAAATGAGAAATTTGCCTAGAGCGTGTTTGAAAAATCATTTGCGCCAGTTTACACTTTTTTGTTGGCAAATCACCAGAAATTGGTTACAATAAAAGTCATAACTGTATGGAAAGAAAAGGCTGCGGAGTTTGAGAAAGGCTGCAGCATCAATGACAGCAGGAAAGATTGAGAGAGGATAAAAAAGAATGCCGAAGTTTGAGGTAGAATTAAAAAAAGTAGTAGATGATTCTTATGAAATTGAAATCGGACATCAGCTGATGGACACAGTAGTCTCGGATCTGAAACAGGGGTTGGTAGGAAACATTCACAAATTTGCAGTCATTACGGACAGCAATGTGGAATCCCTGTATGCCAGACCACTGGAGCAGAAATTGCTGGATGCTGGATTTCAGACCGATGTGTTTGTATTTCCGGCGGGTGAAAAGAGCAAAACGCGCCAGACAAAAGCGATGATCGAAGATGCGATGCTGGAAAAAGGATATCGGCGCGACTGCTGTATTCTGGCAGTAGGCGGTGGTGTGGTGACAGATCTGGCAGGATTTATTGCGGGTACATACGGCAGAGGCGTGCCATTTATCAATTATGCCACAAGTCTGCTGGCAGCGGCGGATGCTTCCGTGGGCGGCAAGACAGCAGTGGATACGCCACTGGCGACCAATCTGATCGGATTGATCAATCAGCCGCAGAAAGTGTATCTGGATCTGGATACCTGGAAAACCCTGCCGGAGCGTGAGATTTACAGTGGTCTGGCAGAGACCATCAAACATGGATGTCTGGCAGATCAGGAGTTTTTTGTATATCTGGAACAGCATATGGAGGATATTCTGCAGCTGGATCAGAAGACCTGTGAGCATATCGCAGAGAAAAACTGCAGTATCAAGTATCATGTGGTTATGAAAGATGAGCGAGAGACTGGTCTGCGTGAGGTGCTAAACCTTGGTCATACCGTAGGACGTGCTGTGGAGACCGTCAGTGAATACCGCTTACTGCACGGAGAGGCATTGGCCATTGGACTGGCAGCGGAAGTGAAACTGTCCCGGAAACTGGGATATATGACAGAGGCTGAGGTCACGCGTGTCATTGCATTACTGAAACGGGCCAAACTCCCGACAGAGATTCCGGAATATATTGACCGGGAAGTATTGGTGAAAAAGCTGTATACCGATAAAAAAGTGCGGGATGGCAAGCTGCGTTTTGTATTGCAGGACGGAATTGGTGCAATTGTATGTTTTGGAAAAAATGTATATGCAACACCGATTTCAGAGGAGACTGCCCGGGAG
>CABRZK010000093.1 GCA_902475415.1 uncultured Eubacterium sp. | reverse complement strand
GATTTTAAAGGAAGGAGAGTCACTGTGGCTTGCCATGATACGCATACCGTCAAATCCATTTTCCGGGATGGAAAAGGCAATGATGGATGAGTCGTTGCGAGTGACAAAATAGCTGCCACCGGCTTTCAGATTCCAGCGTTCATTTTCTGCCAGGGCAGTAAATCCATTTGCCAGAAACTGTTTTTTCATTGTATCTACTGCATGAAAAGCAGATGGACTTGTCTTTATAAACTGTATTAATTCTGTTGCAATATCTGACTGCATAAACATTCACCTCGAATAATATAATTAGTAATAAAGCATTAAAAATGCCATGCATTATTGTAGCATAAAACATCCATTTATGGAAAATGAAATTGAATCTGATTTATTATGAAAAATAGTGATTCTTGAAAAAATATGGAAAAAAGTGGAAAAAGTACATGGAATAATGACGAAAAGAATGACGTAATCGAAAATTAAATAGTTGAATTTGCACAGAATAGATTGATAATTGCATAACAATCGTTGACAAGCCTGTTTTTTATGTGCTAGTATAGTGCCTAGACATTTTGCAGGGGTTTATAATTGAAGCATCATTTTCTGATTTAATATCGGAAAAATGTGATAAATTATGAATGAAGCAAAGGTTGTTAATTCAAAATGAAGTATGGGATAGGTTGATACATACTTCGTATGAACTGAAGGGAGAGTTAATACATCATGACTTGGACTATTATTATTCCAATCATCGGCATCATTGCTTTATTGGTTGCCGCAGGATTAGCTGCCAATGTAAAAAAACAGTCTGAAGGTACAGACCGTATGAAAGAAATTGCAGCAGCAATCCATGAAGGTGCTCGCGCGTTCTTATTCGCTGAGTACAAAATTCTCGCAATCATTATTGTCATTGTATTCGTGGCAGTAGGATTTGCAATTGGCTGGACAACAGCTATTTGTTTCTTAATTGGAGCTTTCTTCTCTATTATTGCTGGTTTCTGTGGTATGACAGTTGCTACAAGAGCAAATGTCAGAACAGCAAATGCTGCAAAAGAGAAAGGTATGGCAGCTGCTTTATCCGTTGCATTCCGTGGCGGTGCAGTTATGGGACTTTGTGTAGTTGGACTTGGTCTGTTTGGTGTCAGCATCATTTATGTACTGACAGGAAACGCATCCATTCTGTTCGGCTTCAGTCTTGGTGCTTCTTTCGTTGCTTTATTTGCCCGTGTTGGTGGTGGTATCTATACAAAAGCTGCTGACGTTGGAGCTGACCTTGTTGGTAAAGTAGAAGCTGGTATCCCGGAAGATGATCCTCGTAACCCGGCCGTTATTGCTGATAACGTAGGTGATAACGTAGGTGACGTTGCTGGTATGGGAGCTGACCTTTTCGAGTCTTATGTAGGTTCTATCATTTCTGCAATCACACTTGGTATTGCAGCATCTACATCTTACATCGGAGCAGCAGGAACCATTGGAGCAGCTTTCTATCCGTTAGTACTTTCCGCAGTTGGAATCATCGCTTCTATCATCGGTATTTTCTTTGTACGTGGTAAAGATGGTGTGAATCCGCAGAAAGCACTCAACACAGGTGAAAATGTTTCTTATGTGATTACAATTGTGCTCGCAGCTATTCTTTCAAAAGTTATGCTTGGTTCTATGAAACCGTTTGTTGCAATCGTTGCAGGTCTGATCGTTGGTCTGCTGATCGGTAAAATCACAGAGTGGTATACATCTGATCATTACAGACATGTACAGAAAATCGCAGATCAGTCTGAGACAGGATCCGCTACAAATATCATCAGTGGTCTTGCAGTTGGTATGCAGTCCTGTGCATTACCGGTTGTTCTGATCGCAGTTGCTATTATCGTAGCTTTCATGATGGCTGGTGTATACGGTATCGCTCTTGCAGCCGTAGGTATGCTTGCTACAACAGGAAGCACAGTAGCCGTTGATGCATATGGTCCGATCGCAGATAATGCAGGTGGTATCGCAGAGATGTCCGGTCTGGATGAGAGCGTTCGTGACATCACAGACTCTTTGGATTCTGTAGGTAACACAACAGCAGCTATCGGTAAAGGTTTTGCTATCGGTTCTGCAGCTCTGACAGCTCTTGCACTTTTCGTAAGTTATGCAGAAGCAGTTGATTTGATGGACGCTGGTATCAGTATCCTGAACCCGGTTGTTATCGCTGGTCTGTTCATCGGTGCTATGTTACCGTTCCTGTTCTCATCTATCACAATGGAAGCTGTTTCCAAAGCTGCTTACAAGATGATCGAGGAAGTTCGTCGTCAGTTCAGAGCTGATAAAGGAATCCTTGAGGGAACAAGCAAACCGGATTACAAAACTTGCGTAGGTATCTCTACACAGGCATCCTTAAAAGAGATGATCGTTCCGGGTGTTCTTGCAATCGTTGTTCCGATTGTCGTTGGTCTCCTGCTTGGTACAGAAGCTCTTGGTGGTCTGCTTGCAGGTGCTCTGGTTACTGGTGTTATGATGGCTATCTTCATGGCTAACGCCGGTGGAGCATGGGATAACGCTAAGAAATTCATCGAGGGTGGAAATCATGGTGGAAAAGGAAGCGAGCCGCACAAAGCAGCCGTTGTTGGTGATACTGTAGGTGATCCGTTCAAGGATACATCAGGTCCTTCCATCAACATCCTGATTAAACTGATGACAATCGTGTCATTAGTATTCGCACCGCTGTTCTTACAGGTTGGTGGACTGTTATTTTTCTAAGATAGAAAATAGATAGTTGAAGAAGAATTTTCATATTTGTTTGACAAAATAAATATTGGATAAAAAGAGAGAACCTCCGGTTCCTGCCTCAGGCAGGAACCGGAGGTTTTTTCTGATTTCCCGGAAAATTCTGTTGAGTTTCCCCGTTGAACCATACAGGGAAGAATGGTATGATTGGAATTATTAAGTTAGAAATGATTTTATGTTGAGTATATATAATGGATATTTATAAGAAATGTATTATAAAGGGAAGGATAAAAAGGATGAAAATCATAAAGGAAATAGAATATAATCCGGTAATGGAAGATACCGTAGAACCATATCTGAAACAACGATGCAAAAGCGGATATACAGACAGCTATGATTCAGTGGGGAAAATACATGTATTGCGTTATGAGGCAGATGCGCCGCAAGGCATAATTATGATCTGCCATGGATTTACGGAATCTTATCCCAAATATGACGAACTGGTTTATTATTTTTTACAGGCAGGCTACCATGTCTGGCTGCCGGAACATTGCGGACATGGATGGAGTTATCGGTTGACGAAAGATTCTTCTCTGGTACATATTGATACATGGAAGCGTTATGTGAGAGATTTTCTGAAGGTTTGCCAGATGGCAAAAAAAGAATATCCGGATCTGCCGCTAAATCTGTTTGCACATTCTATGGGCGGGGCGATTGGAGCCATCGCAGCATCCTGGAAGCCGGGGTGGTTTGCACATGTGATTTTAAATTCTCCGATGATCCGGCCGCATACTGCAAATGTTCCCTGGGGGATTTCAGCATTCGTATCAACGCTCCAGTGTATGCTTGGAAAAGCAGAACATTATGTATTGGGGCAGAAACCATATGATGCCAGCGAAACGTTTGAGACCAGTGCGTCAACGTCAAAGCCGAGATTTACCCGGTTTAATGAACGCAGAAAAGCAACAGGGGAGATGCAGATCTGTGCGGCGTCTTACGGATGGCTGTCGAATGCGGCAAAGATGAACACGTATCTGATGCATCATGCGTGGAAAAAGTATACAGTGCCGATGCTGATCATTCAGGCGGAGCAGGATGACTATGTGTGGACAAGTGAAATACAGAAGTTTGCGGATAAGGTTAAAAAGAACGGTGTGGCTGCATGCGAATATCTCTATTTGCCTGGAACAAAACATGAGACATACAGCAGTGATGATGAAACGATGGACAGGTATGTGAATATAGTGCTGGAGTTTTTACAGAAATAGCTTGCCAGATTGTGTGCACAGTTATATACTGTTCTACATGAAATCAGATTCTGCACGTTAAAAAAGTATGGCAGATATGGGATGGCTTCCATCTTCCAGAAGGCCAGGAAACATTGTGGCAGATATCGGGCATAAAAGAAAAGATAACATGAAGGAGAAACAGAAAATGGGGTTTTTTCAAAAATTTAAGGTTTTGACGGTAAATGATGCGATCAATGAGTCCAGAACAGATAAAAATGCAGTGCTGATTGATGTTCGTGCTAAGGATGTATATAAACGCGGTTATATCAGCGGAAGCATCAATATTCCAATGACGCAGTTAGAACTGATCGAAAAACGTGTTCCGGATAAGGAGAAGAAGATTTATATCGTTGGAAGCTATGACAATGATCCGAAAAAGGCAGCAAAAAAATTGAAAAAAATGGGATATGAAAATGCAATTCCGGGTGGAAGAATGGAAGAACATGAAGGCCCATTGAAAAAGCTGAAATAAATAGTAATTTGAAGCTATGTAAGAATATAACAGAAACTTCCAAGAAAATTTGAAATAAGTGCTAATAATTGTTAAATTAATTTACAAATGCGGCATAATATCAAAAAAATGATATTATGCCGCATTTGTATTGTGATTTGCGGAAAGAAAATATATTATAGTATGAAGAGATAATTAGCAGGAACGCGAGGAGTCATGATATAGAATGAGAGCTGAAAATGATGGAAAAGAAAGAAATCAGAAAACAGTATAAGATGCTGCGAAATAAAATGAGCGAGATGGAAGTAAAAGAAAAATCAGATCGAATCTGCCAGAATATCATTTCCAGTAATTTATTTCAGCAGGCAGAAAAAATGCTGGTATATGCGCCGCTTGGAAATGAAGTAGATATCTGTCCGGTGATGGAAGAAGGCTGGCGGCAGCAGAAACGGATTGCTTTCCCGAAAGTATTTGGAGAAACAATGCGATATTTTGAAATCAGCAGTTTTTCAGAACTGGAGGAAGGTACTTTTCATGTGATGGAACCGGTGGAGACAAATCCAATTGATTGGGAAGAAGCTCTGGTGCTTGTGCCGGGAGTTGCTTTTGACCGTCAGGGTAACCGTATGGGATATGGCAAAGGCTACTATGACCGTTTTTTTGAAGGAAAAACAGATTGCGTAAAAGTAGGAGTGGCCTATGAACTGCAGGTGGCGGATCAACTGCCAAGGGAAGAAAACGATCTGCCGATGGAATATCTGGTGACAGAAAAAGGAGTATGGAAAAGGCAATGAATTATATAGAAGCAATGGATTTCCTGGAAGAAACAAAACAATATGGCAGTCAGCTTGGTCTGACCAGCATTCAGAATCTGATGGCAGAACTTGGCAATATACAGGATGAAATTCCACTGGTGCATATCGGCGGTACAAACGGAAAAGGTTCTGTGGGCGCTATGCTTTCAAAGGTCCTGACAGAATCCGGATATCGTGTGGGAAGATTCTGTACGCCGGATGTGTTTGCTTACGAAGATGAATTCCAGATGAATGGCATCAATATAGAAAAAGAACGGCTTGCACAGCTTTTTACTCAAGTAAAAGCGGCCTGTGAGAAACTGGTGGCACAGGGAAAGGCACATCCTACCCGGTTTGAGGTGGAAACCGCGGCAGCTTTTTTATGGTTTTATGAGGAAAAATGTGATATTGCATTGCTGGAAGTCGGAATGGGCGGTGCGACAGATGCGACCAATCTGATCAGAAAGCCACTGGTCAGCGTGTTGACATCCATCAGTATGGATCATATCCGTTTCCTTGGAAACTCACTGGCAGAGATCGCAACTGTAAAAAGCGGCATTATCAAATCGCAGGTGCCGATAGTTACCATGAAGCAGAAACCGGAGGCAATGGAAGTCATCAAAAAGAAAGCAGAAGAAATGCAGGCAGAACTGATTCTTGCGGATGCCACGCAGGCACAGAATGTGACGCAAAAAAATGGTCGGTATGGGTTTGAATGGAAGGCATCGTTGAATCATCCGGTGACGGAAAAAGAAAATGTAAAAAACAATGTCCAGAAAGGAACGGCAAAATGTGATTTCAAGTGTATTCCTGTTACACTGTCTCTCTGTGGTGCATTTCAGGTAGAAAATGCGGTCTGTGTGTTAAATATATTGCATATTTTACAGAAAAAGTATCCGAAAATCACAGAAACAGTGATTCAACGGGGACTTTCACATACCATCTGGCACGGTCGCATGGAACAGATCGGAACGGGACCGGATTTTTATCTGGATGGGGCGCACAATGAAGACGCAGTACGCAAGCTGAGGAAAACACTGGACGAAGGTTTTTCTGACCGAAGAATCGTATATATTATGGGGGTTCTGGCTGACAAAGATTATGAAAAAATGATTGCAATGATGTTTCAGTCGGGAGATCGTGTGTATACCGTGACACCTGGGAATCCCCGTGCATTGGACGGAAAAGAGCTGGAAAAGCAACTTTTGAGACAAAATATTCACGCACAATATTGTGAAAATATCCAGGATGCGGTATTATATGCTTTACGGGATGCGCAGAAAGAGGATATGATACTGGCTTTTGGCTCGCTGTCGTATCTGCGGGATGTGCGTAACGCATATGAGAGTGAAAAATAAACTACTGGTGTTAGGATAAAAATCACATAAGTAAATTAGTTCGTGTAGACAATTTGAGTAGCATTGCAAAATTAGGTTAGTCAGATTAAAACTTTGCTTGGAAGAGATAGTCGGAATGGGTAAATTTGCATGAAAAAAATAATTTGATAATGGATAACACCAGAACAGTAACAGTTGCACAGAAACAGGAAAAGAAAGATTTATGAAATTTACGGAAAAACTACTGAAACACCCGGAATTTTTGCAATTGCAGAAACGTGTGCAGGAGATGGAACAGGACAGAATGTACTGTCATCATGAACTGTCACATGCGCTGGATGTCTGCCGAATGGCATGGATGATGTATCTGGAAGAGGAATATGAGACACATTTGAAAGATCATTGGCAAAAAACAGAAATGGAAGCGCATGTCAATGCACTGGAAAACAACATGCAAATTACAGGACAACATGTAACAGATTCGCAAAAAAACGATACTGATCGTGTGGAGAAAACTTACCTGAATGCAGATAACATCCAGGAGAAAAAAGATCAGTTTTATGTGACCGGTCTGTTGCATGATATTGGCAGAGTGGCGCAGTATGAGACCGGGGAACATCACAGCGTTGCCGGTGTGCGGATTGCAAAAAAACTGTTGATGGAAATTGAATATCCGACAGAATGGATGAAGGAAACATTACAGATCGTGGGTGTGCATCATGGCAGAGAAGAAGATGAAGGAGAGCTTTATACGATGGAATACTATATTCGCAGAGCGGATCATCTTTCAAGAAACTGTTTTTTGTGTGAGGCATCAGACTCCTGTAAATGGAAGAAAGAAGAACGTAATCAGACGATTTGCTGGTAAACTTATAGTGAGGGCTAATGTGATTTTTTACATGAAAACAGTGGCTAAAATACAAAACAGTGAAGAAAAACGGAAATAGTCGATGATATATTTGATTTTAGAAGATATGGGAAACAGCTAGAAAAATTGCGGAACGTTTTGACAATAAAGAAGAACATAACAATTTAGAGGGAAAGAAATGATAATAGGAAAGAAAAATTTCGACACGGATCATGAGACTTATATTATGGGCATTTTGAATGTGACCCCGGATTCTTTTTCTGATGGTGGCAATTTTAACTGCATGGATGCGGCACTGCGTCATACAGAAGAAATGCTGGCTGAGGGAGCAGAAATCATCGACATTGGTGGAGAATCTACCAGACCGGGACATGTGCAGATCACAGATCAGGAAGAAATTGACCGTGTGGCACCGATTATTGAGGCGGTAAAAGCCAAATTTGATGCACCGATATCTCTGGATACTTACAAAAGTGCCGTGGCAGAGGCGGGCATTGCAGCAGGTGCAGATCTCATCAATGATATCTGGGGACTGAAATATGATCCGAAGATGGCAGATGTGATCGCAAAGACAGATGTGGCATGCTGCCTGATGCATAACCGTGACAACAGTGAATATCAGAATTTCTTACAGGAATGGTATCAGGAAACCGCAGAGTGCGTAGAACTGGCAAAAAAAGCAGGTATTGCAGATGATAAAATTATTCTGGATCCGGGCGTTGGATTTGGAAAAACTTATGAGCAGAATCTGACAACGATTAAATATATGGATACTCTGAAAAAGCTGGGCTATCCGTTGTTGCTTGGAACTTCACGTAAATCTGTGATTGGACTGACGCTTGATACACCGGTGACTGACCGTGCTGTGGGAACAGCTGTTACGACTGTATTTGCCGTTCAGCAGGGGTATGCATTTGTGCGTGTGCATGATATAAAAGCTAATAAACAGGCTATTCAGATGACAAAAGCGATTTTGAATGCGTAAAAAATCTGGATGATTGATCTTCGGATACCTGTAATGATAAAAATACAGATTCGAGACAGGAAAAAATGAAAATAAAAAGCTGGCTGTGAAAAATTCAGCCA
>CABRZK010000092.1 GCA_902475415.1 uncultured Eubacterium sp. | reverse complement strand
TGCCGGTTTCGGTACTGACACCAATGTGATCACGCTGATCGCAGATGACATGGAGAAAGAACTGCCGCTGATGAGCAAAAAAGAGGCAGCAGCAGCGATCCTGGATACTATTTGTGACAGATTAAAGTAGTACGTGTTTGCGTTCAGAAATGATTGCAGTATATCTGTTGAGTGTGACATGATGTACCATATCGTTTCACCATTGCAGATACAGTGAAAACAGAGAGGACAGAGAAGTGCAAAAAACGATATTTTTTATCGTTAAGGCATTTCTCTGTTATTTTTTACTTGCAATATACCCGCAGGGGGTATATAATAAGCAACACATTACAAGACAACAAAGGAAGTGGATAAAATTTATGGAAAAAGAAAAAAATAATGCAGTAGTGGAAGAAGAATCCGGTTGCTGCTGTCATAAGAAAAAAGAACGTGACGAAAAGGAATATAAGGATCTGATGAACCGGCTCAGCCGGATTGAGGGACAGGTCCGTGGCGTGAAAGGCATGCTGGAAAAAGATGCGTACTGTGTAGATATTCTGACACAGGTATCCGCCATCAATGCAGCGTTAAACAGTTTTAACAAGGTTCTTCTGGCGAATCATATCCGAAGCTGCGTGGTGGAAAATGTGCGTAACGGAGATGACAGTGTCATTGATGAACTTGTCACGACCATGCAGAAACTGATGCGATAATAAGAGACAACGAGGTGAATTTTTAAAATGGATAAATTTTCAGTAACGGGCATGAGCTGCGCCGCCTGCAGCGCGCATGTGGAAAAAGCGGTGGCGAAAGTGCCGGGGGTTACCTCGGTCACCGTCAGCCTTCTGACCAATTCCATGAATGTGGAAGGAACGGCTGCACCGTCAGAAATCATTCAGGCGGTTACCCAGGCGGGGTATGGTGCTTTCCTTCAGGGAGGAGAGCAGGCTGCTTCGGCTCCTGCGTTTGATGAAGAGGCTTTAAAGGATCATGAGACGCCGAAATTGCGGAAACGTCTGATCGCTTCTGTGGTGATTCTGATTCCGCTTATGTACGTGTCAATGGGACATATGATGTGGAATTGGCCGTTGCCGGCTTTTATGGCAGGCAATCATGTGGCGATGGGATTGTATCAGATGCTTCTGACCATTCTGGTCATGGTAATCAATCAGAAGTTTTTTATCAGTGGTTTTACCAGTCTGCTGCATAAATCTCCGAATATGGATACGCTGGTGGCACTTGGCTCCGGCGCCTCCTTTGCCTACAGTACTTATGCACTGTTTGCCATGACGGGAGCGCAGGTGCACGGCGATATGAACGCTGTAATGCAGTACATGGATGAGTTTTATTTTGAATCGGCTGCCATGATTTTGACTTTGATCACAGTCGGCAAGATGCTGGAGGCATTTTCAAAAGGTAAGACGACAAATGCATTAAAGAGTCTGATGCAGATTGCTCCGAAGATGGCGACAATTCTCAGGGATGGAGAGGAAGTATCCGTTCCGGTGGAACAGGTGCAGATCGGGGATATCTTCGTGGTTCGTCCGGGCGAGAGTGTTCCGGTGGATGGCCTTATCATCGAAGGAAACAGTGCTTTGAATGAAGCTGCCCTGACCGGTGAGAGTATTCCGGTGGATAAGGCAGAGGGAGACAGTGTATCAGCGGCTACTTTAAACCAGTCAGGATTCCTGAAATGCCGGGCAACCAGAGTCGGAAATGATACGACACTGTCCCAGATCATTCAGATGGTCAGTGATGCGGCAGCCACCAAGGCACCAATTGCAAAAGTGGCAGATAAAGTTTCCGGTATTTTTGTGCCGGCGGTCATTTCAATTGCGGCAGTGACCATACTTGTATGGCTTCTTGTGGGAGCTGATTTTGGCTTTGCACTGGCTCGGGGCATTTCTGTGCTTGTAATCAGCTGTCCGTGCGCTCTGGGACTTGCTACTCCGGTAGCAATTATGGTAGGAAACGGCGTCGGCGCAAAAAACGGTGTGTTATTCAAGACAGCTGTATCTCTGGAAGAAACCGGAAAAGTAGATATTGTAGCTTTGGATAAGACAGGAACGATTACACAGGGGGAACCGAAAGTAACGGATCTGATACCGGGTGAGGGTGTCTCAGAGCAGATACTGGTACAGACAGCACTGGCACTGGAGTTGAAAAGTGAGCATCCGCTGGCAAAAGCAATCGTTTCTTATGGTGAAGAACAGCAGGTGTCTGTGACAGCAGCCGACAATTTTCAGGCAATGCCGGGAAATGGTTTGTCCGGTCTGGTGCTTGGCAGAGAGGTGCTTGGCGGAAACCTGAAGTTTATTTCCGGAAAAGTAGAAGTATCTGAGAAAATGCAGCAGCAGGCAGATCTGCTGGCAAAAGAGGGAAAAACACCACTGTTTTTTGCGGAAGAGGAAAAACTGCTTGGTATCATTGCTGTGGCAGACGTGATCAAAGAAGACAGTCCGCAGGCAATCGCACAGCTTCAGAATATGGGAATTGAAGTCGTAATGCTGACGGGAGATAATGAACGTACCGCACAGGCTATCGGTGCGCAGGCCGGTGTAGATCAGGTCATTGCCGGTGTTCTGCCGGATGGTAAGGAACGTGTCATCCGTGAACTGCAGGAACGTGGGAAAGTAGCCATGGTTGGAGACGGTATCAATGATGCACCGGCGCTGACACGTGCAGATATGGGAATTGCCATTGGAGCCGGAGCGGATGTGGCACTGGATGCGGCAGATGTTGTTCTGGTAAAAAGCAGTCTGAACGATGTGCCGGCGGCCATCCGTCTGAGTCGTGCCGTTTTGCGTAATATCCACGAAAATCTGTTCTGGGCGTTTATTTATAACGTAATCGGTATTCCGATTGCCGCCGGAGTGTGGTATCATTGGTTTGGATTGAAATTGAACCCGATGTTCGGTGCGGCAGCCATGAGTTTATCAAGTTTCTGCGTCGTAACGAATGCGCTGCGTCTGAATTTTGTGAAAGTATACAGTGCAAAGCGGGATAAAAAGAAACATCACAAAAATATGCAAAAAGAACTGCAGCCGACAGCAACTGATGGAGGTGTAGCAGAACAGGAAATGATAAAAGAAAAACAGGAGGAATGTAAAATGGAAAAAGTAATGGAAATCAAAGGAATGATGTGCGGACACTGTGAGGCTCATGTAAAGAAAGCACTGGAGGCTCTGGATGGCGTTGCATCCGCAGAGGCAAGCCATGAGAAAGGCACCGCTGTAGTTCAGTTATCCGGACAGGTAGAAGATGCCATACTGAAACAGGCAGTAGAGGCAGAAGGATACGAAGTAACCGGTATTCGCTAAATAGACTTTGCTAGTATGATTGACTCTAAATAACACCATGTTTTACTGGCCTGTTTTCCCGACAGCACGGTGGATCATGCTAGAGAGCATTTGTAAAAAGTTTTCCGCAAGATATATTTTATAGTCTGTGGATACTTTTGCAGCATGTCTGAAAATGCTATTGTAAATCAATATCATTTTGTATACAATAAGAATGTCACTTCAAAGAACAAATGCAGATGTAACATGCATTTTGTTCACCGAAGTGGCATTCTTTGAGTTAAAGGAAGGTAAGTGAAGTTATGGCAAAGATAAAACACCTGATATTTGATATGGGAAATGTGCTGATGCGCTATGACCCGGAAGTTCCGTTACAGGAATTTGTGAAATCCGACAAGGCCCGTGACCTGATCCGGAAAGAATTGTTTGGCGGACCGGAATGGGTGGAAGCGGACCGTGGAATGCTCTCACCGGAAGCAATGTATGAAAGCGTCGCGAAGCGTATTCCGACACAGTATCATGAGGAACTGAAAAAATGTGTCTATGAATGGAATATCTGTATGAAACCACTGGAAGGATCTGTAAAACTGTGTGAAGATGCCAGAAAATGGGGATATCAGACTTATATCCTTTCCAATGCGGCACAGAGTTTTTATGATTATTTTCCGCGTTTTTCATCATTGGATGAATTTGATGGCGCCGTAGTGTCTTCCGATGTGCATCTGATCAAACCGGATGTACGCATTTATGAATATCTGCTGGAAAAATACCAGCTCAAACCGCAGGAATGTCTGTTTCTGGATGACAGAGAAGACAATGTGGAAGGTGCCAGAAAAGCTGGCATGCAGGCCATTCTTTTTACCGAAGATTATGAAAGTCTGCGTCAGTTTCTGATGAAAAATGCAGGCATTGACAGCGGGGAGGTCAAAAAGACACCTGATTCTGTAATGAAAAATCAACAGACGGAAGCAACAGATGGAGTGATTCAGAAGGCTGGTGAAGATACAACAAAAGTTTCTGATAAAGAGTTGAACAAAGATACAGCAGATCATAAGAAGCATACCGTTTTGAAAAAAGCGGGAAAAACATTGCGTGCCCTGCTGATTCCACTGGTTGTAGCTGCTACTGTTCTGACCTCGGCATGTTCGGTATCACCGGAACCTAGAACGACACAGGCACAGGATTCCGGTCAGACTGTTGCGGATGCTCCGCAGGTACCGTCCGGATCTGACAGCAGTGAAGCGGGACAGGCCGCAAGTGCGTCACTGAACAATATACCGGCTTATTCCGGCCAGCCTTATGTGGTGTTAAACAATAATGTACCGGATTTTACTGATGCAGACATGCAGACAACATCCTTTGAAGATTATTCTGATCTGGACAGTCTGGGACGTTGTGGTGTGGCAAATGCCAATGTCGGAATTGATCTGATGCCTACCGAAGAACGCGGAGCCATCGGTCAGGTGCGTCCGACCGGCTGGCATACCGTAAAATATGAGGGAATTGACGGAAATTATCTGTACAACCGCTGCCATCTGATCGGATATCAGCTCAGCGGGGAAAATGCGAATGAGAAGAATCTGATCACGGGAACCAGATATCTGAATGTGACAGGAATGCTGCCTTTTGAAGATGAGGTGGCAGATTATGTGAAGCAGAATAAGGCACATGTGCGTTACCGTGTGACACCGATTTTTGAGGGAGACAACCTGGTGGCTTCCGGTGTGCAGATGGAAGCAAAATCCGTGGAAGATAACGGCGCAGGTGTCTGCTACAATGTGTATGTCTACAACGTACAGCCGGGAATCACCATTGACTATGCAACCGGTGACAGTGAGAAAACCGGGGATACAACCATATCAAAGCAGTCTGCGCCGGAAGCCGAGCAGCAGTCTCAGGCGACAGAGAAGACGTATGTATTGAATACCAATACAATGAAATACCATACAACGGATTGTCCAAGTGTGGCAGATATCAAAGATAATAATCGTCAGGATTTTACCGGAACAGCCGCACAGCTGCAGGCACAGGGGTATGAACCCTGTGGAAGATGCCACCCGCAGTAGAAATGGAACTGAAATTATGCGGCAGTTTATTTTTTAACGGCTATTTCGATATTCCCTTGGCGTACAACCAATGATGGATTTGAAAGTTTTGGTAAAGTAACTTGGACTGGAAAAACCACAACTGTTGGAAATATCGATAATGCTCTGTTCACTGGAATCCAGCATATGGCAGGCTTTTTCTATCCGGTAATGAATCAGGTACTGAATCGGAGACTGTCGGACAATATTCTGGAAAGAACGCTGTACTTCACGTTCACAGATATTGGCCGTCTGCGCCAGTTGGTGCAGGGAAATAGAGTCACTGTAATTGTTTTGGATGTATCGGATCATTTTTTTGATGTGCTGCATTTCCTGTGAACTTTCTTTTTGACTGTGAGAGGCAAGTTCCCGCCGATTCTCTGCCAAAAGCAGAAAAATTCGGGATAATTTTTCGCGGATATAAAATTCAAATCCGAAAGACCGTTCTCTTGCAATTGCAGTGGCTTCAGAAATCAGATCAATGATTTCTTTTTCCCATGGTATATCGGAGAAAAAGTGAATGTATGGCAGGGCAAGATTTGATGTTGCGATCGGTGCCATATATTTTTGCCAGAAAACAGTCTGTCTGGAACCATAGATCAGGCGTCCGTGAAAAACAAGATCTTCTTTACAGAAGTCTTTGGTTGCTTTTGAAGTTTCCTGTGCATGAAGTGTGCCGGTGTTGATAAAAATTGCATCACCGGCGTGCAGAACGAACTGATCCGTTCCGACTGTGACCGGGCAGGAACCGCTTCTGACAAATGAACATTCATATTCTTCATGCCAGTGCCAGCGGACGTCAAAATGATAACTGTCTGTACAGTAAAAGGCACAGGGGAAGGAAGTATCACCATGCGCACGGTTTTCCCAAAAATCATCATATTCCGAAATTGTTATAGTATTATCCATATTTTTCTCCGTAAAAGTGTAAAAAAGTCGTGTTTGTTATAGTATATGTCACATCTGTTATGGATGCAAGCGAGATTTTGCTATAGTATATAGCTTGCTTAAAAATATGAAAAGTGGGAGGAAATAAGATGACAAAAGACATGACTTCAGGCTCTACGCTGAAGCATATTATAAATTTTGCGGTTCCGCTGTGTCTTGGGATGCTGTTTCAGCAGTTTTACAGTATGGTGGATACGATGATTGTCGGAAAGGTACTGGGAGTGCAGCCACTGGCCGGTGTCGGAGCGACCAGTTCACTGAACTTTATGATTATCTGGTTCTGTATCGGCATATGTAATGGATTTTCGATTCCAATTGCACAGGCGTTTGGCGCAAATAAAGAGGTGGAGCTGAGACGTTACGTGGCAAACAGCACATGGCTTTGCGTATTTTTCAGTATTGTAATTACATTTTTTGTAGCTGTTTTTACGAGAAATATGCTCGTTCTGCTGCGTACACCGGAAGATATCTTTGCGTATGCTTATATCTACATACTGATTATTTTCCTTGGAATTCCATGTACGTTTTTATATAATTTTCTGGCCGGAGTAGCCAGGGCACTGGGAGATTCCAGGACACCACTTGTATTTTTGATTTTCTCATCTTTGATGAACATAGTACTGGATTTTGTATTGATGATACCAATCCCGCTTGGTGTGGCCGGAGCCGCGATCGCGACTGTGATATCACAGGGAGTATCCGGAGTGATCTGCCTGTTTTATATGAAAAAGAAATTTATGATTCTACATGGTGAGAGGGATGACTGGAGAATTCGTGCTCCTTATGTGAAAAAACTTTGTGGTATCGGCATCCCAATGGGATTGCAATATTCCATTACAGCTATCGGCACACTGGTTATTACGGCAGCTGTCAATGCTCTTGGATCGATTGCTGTTGCGGGTGTGACAGCCGCGCAGAAAATCAATGCTCTGATCACCTGTCCGATCGAGTCGTTGGGACAGACCATGGCTCCTTATGTGGGACAGAATATCGGTGCGGGCAAAAAAGACCGTGTTAGTGACGGACTGAAAAAGGCATCCATTTGTGGATTTGTCTGGTCTGGAATCTGTATTCCGATTGTCCTGTTACTTGGCAGACCAATGACAATGCTTTTCTTAAGTGAACCGAATCCGGAAATGGTAGAGTATTCCTTCCTTTACCTTCTGGTAGGCACCTTGGGCTATTGCCTGCTGACTCTGGTAAATACGGTACGTTTTTCCATCCAGGGACTTGGTTTTTCCAGCTTTGCCATGACAGCAGGTGTGCTGGAAATGATTGCCCGGATGCTTGCGGGAGTTGTGTTGGCACCATTAATGGGATTTATGGGAATCTGTCTGGCGAATGTACTTGCATGGATTTTTGCAGATTTGTTCCTGATACCGGCGTTCCGGCATTGTATTAAAAAATAACAGGGCAGGAATTTATATGAAAAGCCTTACGTTTACTTCTCATAATATGGGAGATAAGCGTAAGGCTTTGTTTTGCATATGATGTTTTAGAACGAAAAAATTACTCTTCCGGGATAAACTCTATATGGTTTTCCGCAAGTTTGGAAATTCTGGCAAGAGAGTATACGTGAATTCCCTGCTCGGTCAGCTTGTCACGTCCTGGCTGGAATGATTTTTCAATCAAAATGCCGAGACCTGCAACGGTTGCGTGAGCTTTTCTCAGAAGGCGGATTGCGCCGGTAGCGGCTTCACCGTTTGCAAGAAAGTCGTCGATGATCAGAACGTGATCTGTCTCGTCAATCTGCTCTGCAGATAATGTCAGTTCGTAACTTGTTCCTTTGGTAAAAGAAGTAACCATTGTCTGGTACAGATTTTTGTTCAGTACCTTGGATGGCTGTTTCTTTAAAATAACCATCGGAATCTGCATTTCGATCGCAGTTGTAAGGGCAGGAGCAATGCCTGAGCTTTCAATGGTGACAATTTTAGTGATTCCCTGATTTGCAAAGTGTGCGGCAAAATCTTTTCCGATTTCCTGCATCAGATACGGATCTACTTTATGGTTGATAAAACTGTCTACCTTTAAAATATCTTCATTAACGGCAACACCGTCTGTCTTAATCTTTTCTTCCAGTAACTGCATGATATTCCTCCAATATGTCTTCACCGAATCATTCGGCTGATATAAATTTAAAATCATTATAGCACAAATTTTTTACATAAAAAACCCTATTGCGAAAAAATTCTTTACATAAAAAATTAGCTGTGAAATAATAAAGCTCATGAATATTACAATTTATACAGTAGGAAAAATCAAAGAAAAATTTTATCGGCAGGCG
>CABRZK010000091.1 GCA_902475415.1 uncultured Eubacterium sp. | reverse complement strand
CGCATACGATGTTTATTGGCGAGATTACAGATATGGAAGTGCTCAGTGATACGCCATCGGTGACATATGAGTATTATCAGAATCATATCAAACCGAAACCACAGGCTGTTGGAACGACTTCAGAGGGACAGACCATCTGGCGCTGTACGATCTGTGGTTATGAATATATCGGGGAAGAGTTACCGGATGATTTTATCTGTCCGTTGTGCAAACATCCGGCATCAGATTTTGAAAAAGTAGTAAAATAAGACGAACGATCAGGTCGACTGTATGAAAAAACGTGCAGTCGATCAGTTTTTTGATGATAAGATTTTATCTGAAGCGCAGGATTGTTTTTGCGGGTTGAGGGTATCAAAATACAATAAAAATGCTGAATCGTGCTACAAAAATGAAAAATCGTTCATTGACAATGGTTCTATCTCTGATAAAATAAGATAGTTAAAAATATGCATCTGATGTAAGCAAGGATGATGTGAAAAGTACAAATCTGACTTACAGGCATTTGGATGCACAGAACGGAAATAACATTTATAAAAATGGTATTTCAGTGACAGAAAAGGACAGAACATATGAGCAAAATTGGACTGATTGTGGAAGGCGGCGGAATGAAGTGTGCGTACAGCGCAGGTATTCTGGATGCTTTTCTGGACGAACGGATTACATTTGATTATGCCATTGGCGTGTCGGCAGGATCTGCCAATGTGGCATCTTATCTGGCAGGACAGCGGGGACGTAATCTGCGTTATTATACAGACTGGATCAAAGATCCGGGATATTTTGGATTGAAGAGTTTTATCAAGACCGGCAATTTATTTGGATTGCAGCACATTTATGGTGATATGACCAATTCTACCGGTGTGGATCCGATTGACTTTCCGGCAATCTGTGCGAATCCGACAGAATACTGGATCGTTGCGACAGACGCGTCAACCGGAAAACCGGTGTATTTTCCGGGAAGTGCCATGAAACAGGATGATTATCGTTGTATTATGGCTTCCTGTGCACTGCCGGCGGCATGTAAGCCAATCGAAATCGATGGAAAGCTGTATTATGACGGTGGTGTGACGGATGCGATTCCGGTGCAGCGTGCGTTGGATGACGGCTGCGACAGGATTGTGGCAATTTTATCCAAACCGAGAGGATTTGTGAAGAAACCGGAAGGTATGAAGTTTTTATACAGCAGGATGTGCAGAAAATTCCCGAATACAGTAAAGGCACTGGATAACCGACACATTATGTATGGAAAATGCCAGAAGCAGTTATTTGACCTGGAGAAAGAGGGAAAGGCATTTATTTTTGCACCAAGCAATCCACCGAAGATGAGTACTTATACCATGGACCGGGAAGTAGAGCAGCAGCTGTATGACCTTGGAATGAAGGATTTTCATGATGAAGAAAGTAAGTTGAAAAGATTTCTGCAGGGATAAGAAAAATCGGTTGATTTATACATACACATAGTGTATATTTTTTAGTGGATGGACAAGAAGACGGAGGAAGAAATATGAGCGAAACAGTCCGCGTTGTAGTGGATGCCATGGGCGGTGATAACGCACCGGGAGAAATCGTAAAAGGTGCAGTGGAAGCTGTTCAGGCAGAAAATGATATCAAAGTATTTCTGGTAGGCAGACAGGATGCTGTCAATGCTGAACTTGAGAAATATACTTATGATAAGGAAAAAATTGAAGTCGTACATGCAGAGGAAGTCATTGAAATGGCAGAACCTCCGGTAAATGCGATTCGTAAGAAGAAACAGTCATCTCTGGTAATCGGAATGAATATGATTAAGCATCAGGAAGCAGATGCGATTGTGACAGCCGGAAGTACAGGTGCAACTTTAGTTGGTGGTCAGGTACTGGTTGGAAGAATCAAAGGGATTGAGCGTCCGCCACTGGCACCGTTGATTCCGACAGAAAAGGGAGTTTCACTGCTGATCGACTGTGGAGCGAATGTGGATGCACGTCCGTCACATCTGGTGCAGTTTGCCCAGATCGGATCTATTTATATGGAGAACATTGTCGGTATTAAAAATCCGAGAGTGGCAATCTTAAATATCGGAGCAGAAGAGGAAAAGGGCAATCAGCTGGTGAAAGAGACATTTCCGTTGCTGAAAGAATGCCCGGGTATTGATTTTATCGGAAGTATCGAAGCGCGTGAGATTCCGCATGGTGGCGCAGATGTCATTGTCTGTGAGGCTTTTGCTGGAAATATCGTACTGAAACTGTATGAAGGCGTGGCAGCGACATTACTTTCCAAGGTAAAAGAAGGACTGATGTCATCTCTCCGGTCTAAAATTGGAGCACTTTTGATCAAACCTGCATTAAAACAGACCCTGAAGTCCTTTGATGCTTCTCAGTACGGAGGAGCTCCTCTGCTTGGACTGAATGGTCTGGTTGTCAAGACACACGGCAGTGCGAAAGCGGGCGATGTGAAGAATTCCATTCTTCAGTGTGTGACATTTAAAAAGCAGGATATTAATGGTAAGATCAGAGAGCATATAGTAGAAAAATAACAGGGGAGGGAGGATTTGCGTCATGGAATTTGATAAAATTAAAAATATCATCAGCGAAGTGTTAAGCATTGATGCGGATGGTATTACAGAAGAGACTACTTTTGTGGATGATCTTGGAGCAGATTCCTTGGATATTTTCCAGATTATTATGGCAATCGAGGAAGAGTTTGAGATCGAGATTCCGACAGAAGAAGCAGAAAAAATTACAACTGTTGGCGATGCTGTAGAACAGATTAAAAAAGCATTGTAAGAATCAGTATAAGAAAAGAAATGCTGTTGCAGTGAATGTGTTTTTCTCTCTGCAACAGCGTTTTCGTTTATTAAGAATGTGTTTTCCGGACAAACTATCCGGGACATGTTTTGCAAACAATATAAACAGGAGGAATACTATGAAACAACTGAAAGAATTTCAGGAAAAAATTGGATATCAGTTTCACCAAGAAGGCTTGCTTCGTCAGGCTCTGACCCACAGTTCTTATGCCAACGAACACAGAATGAAAAAGTTGTCAGACAACGAACGTCTGGAGTTTCTTGGTGATGCAGTACTGGAAATTGTAACAAGTGATTTTTTGTATCATGAGCATACGGATGTACCGGAGGGAGAACTGACCAGAATCCGTGCAAGTATTGTATGTGAGCAGACACTGGCTTTCTGTACCAGAGCGTTGAATCTGGGAGATTATCTGTTCCTTGGCAAAGGTGAGGATCAGACAGGTGGAAGAAAGAGAAAATCTGTTTTGTCAGATGCATTTGAAGCAATTATCGGAGCTATTTATCTGGATGGTGGTTTTGCTAATGCAAAAGAGTTTATTCATCGTTTTGTGTTGAATAATGTGGAGCATATGCAGCTCTTTTATGATAGCAAGACTATCCTGCAGGAAATTGTGCAGGCAGATGAACACAATGGTAATCTGGAATATGTATTGTTGGATGAGAGCGGTCCGGATCATAATAAGAATTATACGGTGGAAGTTCATATTGGCAGTAAGAAATTTGGCTGCGGAGAAGGTCATACCAAAAAAGCCGCAGAGCAGGAAGCTGCTTATCAGACAATTTTGGAGCTGAGAGAGAAGGAAAAGTAAAAAACGGAGGAATGTATGTATCTTAAATCGATCGAGGTACACGGATTTAAATCATTTGCCAATAAAATCGTCTTTGAATTTCATAACGGAATTACAGGTATTGTAGGACCTAACGGCAGTGGAAAAAGTAATGTCGCAGATGCGGTTCGCTGGGTACTCGGTGAGCAGAAAGTCAAGCAGCTGCGAAGCTACAGAGAACCGAAAACCGGTCAGCTTTGCTTATGTAGCGATTACTTTAGATAATTCTGATCATAAACTTCCGCTGGATTATAACGAAGTTACGGTGGCACGTCGTGTCTATCGTTCCGGTGAGAGTGAGTATCTGATCAATGGCACGCAGTGCCGTCTGAAAGATGTCAATGAGCTTTTTTATGATACCGGTATTGGTAAAGAAGGCTATTCCATCATCGGACAGGGTCAGATTGATAAGATCCTGAGTGGAAAACCGGAAGAACGCCGGGAGCTGTTTGATGAGGCTGCCGGAATTGTAAAATTCAAACGTCGTAAAGCAACGGCAATGAAAAAACTGGAAGACGAACAGCAGAATCTGGTTCGTGTGAATGATATTTTATCAGAGCTGGAACGTCAGGTGGGGCCGTTGGAACGCCAGGCGGAACACGCCAGAATTTATCTGAAGAAAAAGGAAGAATTAAAAGACTGTGACAAGAATCTGTTTTTGCTTGAAATGAACCGAATGAACACGGAATTGCAGGAATTGGAGCAAAAATGTGGCATTACACAACATCAGCAGAATGAGACCAGCCAGAAGTTTGAAAAAGCCAGATCCAGATATGAAGAGCTGGAGGAGATGGTTGCGAATGCAGACGAACAGATCAGTACGTTACAGCAGAGTATGAATGATACCGGCGTTTCCAGAGAAAAACTGGAAGGCCAGATCAATGTGTTGAAGGAACAGATTCATACAGCCCAGCAAAATGAAGAGCACGTAAAAAGCCGTATTGAGGCGTTGGAAGCAGATGCGAAACGTCAGCAGGAATCTGGTGAAGATTACACCAGACAGCAGGAAGAACTGGAAGCTGTGATTGCAAAAACAGAGAATAAAAAACGTTCTCTGACGGAACATCTGGAAACACTTCGTCAGGAAACGGCTGCAATGGAGCAGCAGATTGAGGATGGAAAAGCGGAAATTCTTCAGATTCTGAATGCCCGGGCATCCATGAAAGCGGAACAGCAGCGGCTGAAAACCATGCTGGAGCAGGCTTCCATTCGTCGTGCGCAATTGAATAAAGAACTTCTGGAGCAGAAAAGTGGTGGAAATGATGTCAGCGGTCTGCTGGCAAAGCAGGAAAAAGAACTGGCAGAATTGAAAGAAAGTATTGCTTCTATGGAAGAAGAAAAAGCATCCATTGAGAAGAAACGAAGCAATTGTCGACAGCAATTCGAAGAATTGCGAGGCAGAATGGATCAGTGTAAGGAGCAGTACCACAAGGATAGTTCCCGTCTGGAGTCATTGCGCAATATCGCAGAACGTTACGATGGATATGGTAACAGTATTCGTCGTATTATGGAGCGCAAGACAGATACACCGGGCATTCACGGTGTCATCGCTGATCTGATCAAGGTGGACAAACAGTATGAGACCGCGATTGAGACAGCACTTGGCGGAAGTATTCAAAATATTGTCACAGACAATGAAGATACAGCGCGTGAGATGATCGAGTATCTGAAGAAAAACCGTTATGGTCGTGCCACATTTTTACCATTGACCAGTGTATCTGCACCGGAACATGTACCGGCTGAAAAAGCGCTTGGTGAGCATGGCGCGATTGGAATCGCAAGCAGTCTGGTGCATACACAGCCACAATATGAAAAGGTGGCGGGATATTTGCTGGGACGTGTTCTGGTGGTAGATACCATTGAACATGCGGTGACAATTGCAAGAAAATTCCGTTATTCTCTGCGTATTGTTACGCTGGAAGGCGAATCTTTGCAGCCAGGCGGTTCCATGACTGGTGGTGCTTTTCGAAATAACAGTAATCTGCTGGGACGAAATCGTGAGATTGAAGTGCTGGAGAAGAAAATTGCTGATTATAAAACGGAAGCACAGGAAATCCGCAGTCGCATGGAGGATGTGAAAACTGCAAACGCGTTATTGAAGGACGATTACGAAGAATTGCAGGTAAACCTGCAGCAGGCTTATTTACATAAAAATACGCTGGAGATGGAGACCGGACATATCAGGGAGCAGCAGGAAAAACAGGAAGCTGCGTATGCCGGAATTCATAAAGAAATTGCAAAAATTGATACAGACAAAGCAGAATGGGCAGCTGGTCAGAAAGAGATGGAGACACAGATGCAGCTGTCTGTTGATAAGGAAGCTCAGATTACGGAAAAAAATAAAACGCTGGCGCAGCAGGTGGAGAATAAAAATCTTGAGATTGAGAGTGCTTCCCAGGATCTGAATGAGATCCATCTGGATGTTGCTCAGAAACAACAACAAAAGTCATTCCTACAGCAGAACATTCAGCGAATTGCAGAAGAAATTCGCCGTTTGAATCAGGAAAAAGAGCAGATTTTGCATGACAGTGCAAACAGTTCCGCTGTTATTGAAAACAGGGAAAATGAGATTCGACACCTGCAGGAACAGTCAGCGCAGACCGTTCAGCAGAAACAGGAACTGGATGAAAAACTGACCACAATCCGTGCGGAAAAAGAGCGTATGCTTGCAGAACAGAAATCATTTTTCACGCAGCGCGAAGAACTCTCGCAGATTATGAGCAACCTGGATAAAGAGATGTTCCGTCTGAATCAGCAGAAAGAAAAGACGGAAAATGCGCAGGAATCATTAAACAATTATATGTGGGATGAGTATGAGATTACTTATCATGCAGTAAAAGAGCAGGAAATACCTGCAGATATCAGCGTATCTGATCTCAAAAAGCAGATTGCAGAGATTCGTAACGAGATTCGAAAACTTGGAAATGTCAACGTCAATGCGATTGAAGAGTATAAGAGTGTTTCAGAGCGTTATGAGTTTCTTGCAGCGCAGCATGCGGATCTGGAAGAGGCAAAGGCAAGTCTGGAAAAGATTATTGCAGATCTGGATGAAGGAATGCGGAAACAGTTTGCGGAAAAATTTGCAGATATTCAACAGGAATTTGATAAGACATTCAAGGAATTATTTGGTGGAGGAAAAGGTTCTCTGGAATTGACTGGAGAGGAAGAGACCAAGGATATTCTGGAGTGTGGCATCAAGATCATTGCGCAGCCACCTGGAAAGAAACTTCAGAATATGATGCAGCTTTCCGGTGGAGAAAAAGCACTGACTGCAATCGCATTGTTATTTGCCATTCAGAATCTGAAGCCGTCACCATTCTGTTTGCTGGATGAGATTGAGGCTGCTCTGGATGATTCCAACGTAGACCGTTTTGCAAATTATCTGCATAAACTGACGAAAAACACACAGTTTATCGTTATTACTCATCGACGTGGAACTATGACAGCAGCAGACCGTCTGTACGGTATCACGATGCAGGAAAAAGGTGTATCCGCACTGGTATCTGTCAACCTGATAGAAAAAGAACTGGATGCTTAGTGGTAAAAATACATTTGATGTGTGTTGCTTTACGTTTTTTATGGATATGCTGTTTTCATAAAGTTTGATTTGGAGGAAAAGAACATGGCGGAAGGAAAAGAGAAAAAAGGCTTTTTTAAGCGACTGGTCAGCGGCCTGACCAAAACACGTGACAATATTGTGTCCGGATTTGATTCCATTTTCAGTGGATTTTCTCATATAGATGATGATTTCTATGAGGAACTGGAAGAAATCCTTGTGATGGGAGATATCGGAATCCGTGCAACAGAAGAAATTATCGAAAATCTTAAGAAAAAAGTCAAAGAAAACCATATCAAAGAGCCGGCAGATTGCCGGGAACTGCTGATCAACAGTATCAAAGAGCAGATGTATGTGGGGGATACCGCATACCGTTTTGAAGAAGAAAAATCAGTGGTGCTGGTCATCGGTGTCAATGGTGTGGGAAAAACAACAACCATCGGAAAACTTGCCGGAAAACTGAAAAATCAAGGCAAAAAGGTCATTCTCGGAGCGGCTGATACTTTTCGTGCGGCAGCCGGAGAACAGCTGACAGAGTGGGCAAACCGCGCCGGTGTGGAAATCGTCGGCGGTCAGGAAGGTTCTGATCCGGGATCTGTTGTGTATGATGCGGTACAGGCGGCAAAAGCCCGTAAGGCGGATGTGCTTCTGTGTGATACGGCCGGACGTCTGCATAACAAGAAAAATCTGATGGAAGAGCTGAAAAAGATCAATCGTATTCTGGAAAAAGAATATCCGGAAGCTTACCGTGAGACACTGGTTGTTCTGGATGCTACAACCGGTCAGAATGCACTGGTACAGGCAAAACAGTTCAGCGAAGCGGCTGAAATCACAGGTATTGTCCTGACAAAAATGGATGGAACAGCAAAAGGTGGTATCGCTGTGGCAATTCATTCCGAACTTGGCATTCCGGTGAAATACATCGGTGTCGGTGAGAGTATTGATGATCTGCAGAAATTTGATGCAGATCAGTTTGTTGATGCATTGTTTGCGAAGGAGGAAGTAAATGAGTGAGATGTTGACACTGGATCGTTTTGAGGAAGCCAGTGAAATTGTAAAAAAAGTGACCCAGGAGACAAAGCTTGTATACAGTGAGTATTTAAGCGAGCAGACAGGCAATAAGGTTTATCTGAAACCGGAAAATATGCAGTTTACCGGTGCATACAAAGTGCGTGGTGCATATTATAAGATCAGCACCCTGACAGAGGAAGAACGCCAGCGTGGACTGATCACCGCATCTGCTGGAAACCATGCACAGGGAGTTGCTTATGCAGCAAAACGCTATGGCGCAAAGGCAACCATCGTAATGCCGACCACAACCCCTCTGATCAAAGTAAACCGTACCAAAAGCTATGGTGCAGAAGTAGTTCTGTACGGGGATGTCTATGACGAAGCATGTGCGAAAGCCTATGAGCTGGCAGAAGAGCACGGATATA
>CABRZK010000090.1 GCA_902475415.1 uncultured Eubacterium sp. | reverse complement strand
GTATTCATGGAAAATGTACGTGGGTTATAAAAGCAGATGTAAAATTGACCGATCCGAAAAATCAGAAAGATTAAGACAAGATGGGGACATGGCGCAGGCTATGTCCTTTTCTGAGAAAGGGGAAAATATGGAACTTTCGCAGTTAAAGATACCGACGCATGTGTCTATTATCATGGATGGAAATGGTCGTTGGGCCAAATCAAAAGGAATGCCGCGCACTTACGGACATTCGAAAGGTGCAGATGTCATTATGGATATTTGTGAAGATGCAGATGCACTTGGTATAAAATATCTGACCGTATATGCGTTTTCTACAGAAAACTGGAGTCGTCCTGAGACAGAAGTAAAAACACTGATGTTTTTGTTCCGTAAATATATTAAAATCTGTTATACGAAGGCAATGAAGAATAATACTCGGGTACGGGTGATTGGAGATAAGACGGGACTTGCAGAAGATTTGCAGGAAAGCATTCGCAAACTGGAGACTGATACAGCTGCAAATACAGGATTACAGTTTCAGATTGCAATTAATTATGGCAGCCGTGATGAGATGCTGCGTGGCATGCGCCAGATGATGCAGGATTATAAAGATGGAAAAATTGCACTGGACGATGTGGACGAGGTGCATTTTTCCAATTACCTGGACACCGCAGGCATCCCGGATCCGGATCTGATGATCCGTACCAGCGGAGAGCAGAGACTTTCTAATTATCTGATGTGGCAGCACGCGTACAGTGAATTTTACTTTACGGATACTCCATGGCCGGAGTTCAATAAAGAAGAGCTTGTAAAAGCCATTGAAGCTTATACAAGCCGTGATCGCCGTTATGGAAAGGTGAAAGCGTAAGAAAAAGTGAAAGTTTCAATATTTTGTAGAAAACAATTGCAAATATGCTGTTTTTTGTAAATTTTGAAAGACTGCATTGAAGCAAAGAGAGGATGAAACTATGTTTAAAACAAGATTGTTAAGTGGCATTGTTCTGGTGCTGCTGGCATTAATATTTATTATACACGGAGGATATCTGCTTCTGACTGTTCTTGGAATTATCTCCCTGATCGGACTGTTTGAGTTATACCGTGTATTTGGCATTGAAAAAAGTGCGCCGGGAATCATTGGTTATGTGGCAGCTATTGTGTATTATCTGAATGTGGCATTTGATTTTATACCGGATCCGATGATGTTTGTTATGGCACTTCTGATTGTATGTATGTGCGCCTTTGTATTTGGTTATCCGAAATTTCATGCAAATCAGATTGTCGCAGCATTTTTCGGTGTGTTTTATGTGGCAGTCATGTTGTCCTGCATTTATGAGACACGTTCTCTGGAAGGCGGCAGATATCTGGTGTGGCTGATTTTCCTGTGCTCCTGGGGCTGCGATACCTGTGCTTATTGCGTGGGTATGCTCTTTGGAAAACACAAGATGGCACCGGTGTTAAGCCCGAAAAAATCAGTGGAAGGTGCTGTTGGTGGAGTTGTCGGCGCAGCTTTACTGACGATTATTTACGGATTTCTTTTCAAAGGTTCTATGGATGTGGATGTTCCATATATTTTTATGATGGTTGGTATCTGTGCGGCAGGCGCACTGATTTCTATGGTGGGAGACCTGGCTGCTTCAGCAATCAAACGTAATTTTGAAATCAAAGATTATGGCAAACTGATCCCTGGTCATGGTGGTATTCTTGACCGTTTTGACAGTGTGATTTTTACAGCACCGATTATTTTTTATCTGACAGGTAATCTGCTGCAACTTGCGATTTAATGAATTTTGTGAGACAGCGTCAAAATATAAAGCTAAATGCAAAATACAAAAAAACAGTACAGGATTGCAGCCTGTTATCTGCAAATTTTCATTGGAGGAAACAAACTTTATGAAATATATAGCAATTCTTGGGTCTACCGGTTCCATCGGTACCCAGACATTGGAAGTTGTGCGTGCACAACAGGATATTAAGGTAACTGCATTATCTGCTGGAGACAATATTGATCTTTTAGAGGAACAGATTCGTGAATTCAAACCGACGCTGGCTGCGGTAAAAAGTGAAGAAAAAGCAAAAGAGCTTGCGCTTCGAATCAGTGATCTGAATGTCCCGGTTTTATCCGGAATGGATGGCCTGATGGCGGTAGCCTGCGAAGAAAAAGCAGAGATACTTGTTACTGCAATTGTCGGCATGCTCGGCATCCGACCGACCATTGCAGCGATTGAAGCGGGAAAAGATATTGCGCTGGCAAATAAGGAGACACTGGTGACAGCCGGACATATTATTATGCCGCTGGCAAAGAAATGTGGCGTCCGCATTTTGCCGGTAGACAGTGAGCACAGTGCGATTTTTCAGTCTTTAAACGGTGAAAAGGAGCACGGAAATAAGATTGACAAGATTCTTCTGACCGCTTCTGGTGGTCCGTTCCGTGGCATGACCAGAGAACAGTTAGCACAGGTTCGCCTGGAAGATGCACTGAAACATCCAAACTGGGTGATGGGAAGAAAAATCACCATTGATTCAGCAACGTTGGTTAATAAAGGCTTGGAAGTAATGGAAGCAAAATGGCTCTTTGATGTGGATCTGGATCAGATACAGGTAGTTGTACATCCACAGAGTGTTATCCACTCCATGGTACAGTATGAAGATGGTGCAATTATCGCACAGCTTGGTACACCTGACATGAAACTGCCGATCCAGTATGCGCTTTACTATCCGGAACGAAGATTCCTACGCGGTATGCGTCTTGACTTTTACAAACTCGGCCAGATGACATTCGAAGCGCCGGATATGGAGACTTTTGAAGGACTGAAATTTGCCATGGAAGCAATGCGGCGCGGGGGTAATATTCCCACTGTATTTAATGCTGCAAATGAGAAAGCCGTCGCAATGTTTCTGGAGCGCAGAATTGCATTTCTGGATATTCCTGATATCATCGCATCTGCAATGGAGGAAATTACATATATCGAAAATCCGTCGGTAGAAGAAATTCTTGCAACGGAACGTGCGGTATATGAATGGATAGAAAGCAGGTGGTAGGGTGATCATAAAGTATATCATAGCGATATTACTGTTCAGTGCGATTATTTTATTCCATGAACTGGGACATTTTTTACTGGCAAAGGCGAATGGAATCCGGGTAAATGAATTTTCACTGGGTCTTGGACCGACGATTGTAGGATTTACGAAAGGTGAGACAAAGTATTCCATCAAGCTGCTGCCTTTTGGAGGAGCGTGCATGATGGAGGGAGAGGACAGCCAGAGTGATGATGACCGTTCGTTTCAGAAAAAATCGGTCTGGGCACGTATCAGCGTAGTTGCTGCAGGACCTGTTTTTAATTTTATCATGGCGTTTGTGCTGGCTGTGATCATTCTGGGCAATATTGGTATCTCAAAGCCGGTGGTAGCACAGGTAGAAGATGGATATGGTGCGCAGGCGGCAGGTTTGCAGGCCGGTGATGAGATTGTGAAAATGAATCACAAACACATTCATTTTTTTAAGGAAATCAGCATGTATACACTGTTTCACGAAGGCGAGACCGTGGAAGTAACTTATGAGAGAAACGGTGAACGTGGTACAGTACAGGTGCAGCCGACATATGATGAAGAGCAGGGAAGATACCGCTATGGCATTTATGGATCTGGTGAGTATACAAAAGTTGGACCGTTAAAAACGTTACAGTACAGTGCGTATGAGGTGAAATACTGGATTCAGTATACCGTCGGAAGCCTGAAAATGCTCCTGACCCGTCAGGTCAGTGTGAATGATCTGTCAGGACCGGTTGGTATCGTAAAGACCATCGGAGACACCTACGATATGAGCAAATCAGATGGCGCATTTTATGTCTGGATGAATTTATTGAATCTGGCACTTTTACTGTCTGCCAATCTGGGCGTGATGAATCTGCTTCCAATACCGGCACTGGACGGTGGACGTTTGGTATTTCTGGTTATCGAGGCAATTCGTGGCAAAAGAGTCAGTGAAGATAAAGAAGGTATGGTGCATTTTATTGGATTAATGTGCCTGTTTGGACTGATGATTTTGATTATGTTTAATGATTTCCGTAAGTTGATATTTTAATGAAAATCAGTAACTTGTGAAAAATGATGTTGTGTATAGGATATGGATGGCTTAGAGCGTGCTTGAAAACAGGAAGGTTTTATTTTTAGGAAACAGAATATGGAAATCCAGATTGCCAGGCAGATAACGGTGCATATGGAACTGTATTGGAAGGAGAGAGAAAATGGCAGAGAGAAGATGTACAAAAGAGGTTCGAATCGGTGATGTGATCATAGGAGGAAATCATCCGATTGCGATTCAGTCTATGACAAATACAAAGACACAGGATGTGGCAGCTACCGTTGCACAGATTTTGCAGCTGGAGCGTGCGGGCTGCCAGATTATCCGATGCGCGGTACCTGATATGGATGCGGCAAAGGCTCTTTCTGAAATAAAAAAACAGATTCATATTCCGTTGGTAGCTGACATACACTTTGATTACAAGCTTGCTATTGCAGCAATGGAAAACGGGGCTGATAAAATCCGCATTAATCCGGGAAACATTGGTGCCGCTGAGCGTGTGAAAGCAGTTGTTGACTGTGCCAGAGAACGTGGAATCCCGATTCGTGTCGGCGTAAACAGTGGTTCTCTGGAAAAAGATCTGGTAGAAAAATATCATGGTGTGACAGCGGAAGGCATTGTGGAGAGCGCACTGGATAAGGTCAAAATGATTGAAGATTTTGGCTACGACAATCTGGTGATCAGTATCAAATCTTCTGATGTCATGATGTGTGTAAAAGCACATGAACTGATTTCAAAACAGATAGATTATCCGTTACACGTAGGCATTACAGAATCCGGAACGATTATCAGTGGAAATATCAAATCTTCCATCGGTCTTGCGCTGATTTTAAATCAGGGAATTGGTGATACAATCCGCGTATCTCTGACAGGAGATCCGGTAGAGGAGATCAAATCCGCAAAACTGATTTTGAAAACACTGGGATTACGCAAAGGCGGAATCGAAGTGGTATCATGTCCGACCTGCGGCCGTACCAGTCTCGATCTGATCGGTCTGGCAAATAAGGTAGAAACGATGGTGGCGGAATTTCCGCTTGATATTAAAGTGGCCGTTATGGGTTGCGTCGTAAACGGACCGGGTGAGGCAAAAGAGGCGGATCTGGGTATCTGTGGCGGCAGACAGGAAGGACTGATCATCCGCCGTGGAGAAGTGATAAAGAAAGTTCCGGAGGCAGAATTATTGAATGCACTGCGTCAGGAACTGATTAACTGGAGTGAATAAAAGATGGCAAAAAGCTTTTTTGAGGTATTTCCACAATTAAAACTGGATACAGATCTGCAGGGGATGCTGGATGACGCTACTGTTTCCAAGGTTTCCACCACCAGACAGAGAAATTCTTTACGCATTTATCTGGGATGTGGCAGGCTTTTACCAAAGGAAAAAGTATATTTCCTGGAAAGTGAGCTGAAACGACAGCTTTTTCCACATCATTCCATGAATATCAAGATTATTGAAAATTTTCAACTGTCGGAGCAGTATACACTGAAAAATCTGATGGATGTGTACTGGAACAGTATTTTGACGGAATTTCACAGATACAGTCTGCTGGAATATAATCTGCTTCGTCATGCGAAGATCGATGTAGTAGAGGAAACTGTGCTGCGTATCAGTCTGGAAGATACAGTTCTGGCACACCAAAAGGAAGAGGAAATCTATCATATCCTTGAGAAAATTTTTAATGAACGCTGCCATCTGTCAATCCAGATTCAGATGGAATTCCATGAAAAAGAAGAGTCAAAATACCGGAAAAATGCAGATATCAAGATGCAGAATGAAGTACAGAATGTAATTCGTCTGTCCAGTTTTGGTGCTAAACGTCAGACGGAAGGCGAGTACATGGAGGGAGATACGACCGGAGATGCAGAAGTACCATGGGAGAATGGAAATTCTGTATCTGAAAAATCGCCTAAGACAGTAGCGGTCAAAAAATCGGAAAAGGCAGAGGCAGGGAAAGAAAAAGCCACAGAGGAGAAGAAGTTTAGCAAGACAGAAGAACGTGGTGGTTTCAAAAAAGGATTTGGTGGAAAACGTGACTTTAAAGACCGTGGTTATTTCAAAAAATCGGACAACCCGGATGTGGTTTATGGCCGAGATTTTGAGGATGAAGCAATCCGTATCGATCAGATTATGGGCGAAATGGGAGAAGTGGTCATCCGAGGTCAGATTTTGTCCATGGATGAACGGCCAATTCGTGGAGAAAAGACAATCTTAATGTTCTCCATTACTGACTTTACAGATACGATCATGGTAAAAATGTTCTGCAAGGATGAATTCCTGACGGAAATCAAGCAGGGCGTGACAAAAGGCGCTTTCCTGAAAATCAAAGGTGTCACGACCATCGATAAATTTGACAGTGAACTGACGATTGGTTCCGTGATTGGTATGAAAAAGATTCCTTCCTTTGTATCTACCCGTATGGATACCAGTCCGGTGAAACGTGTGGAACTTCATTGTCATACGAAAATGAGTGATATGGATGGTGTATCCGACGTGAAGGATATCATCAAACGTGCCATGAAATGGGGCCACAAAGCCATTGCCATCACAGATCATGGAGATGTACAGGCATTTCCGGATGCAAACCATGCCATTGGAAAAGATGATGATTTTAAAATTATTTACGGCATGGAGGCTTATCTGGTGGATGACCTGAAAGGTCTGGTAGAGCATCCGATGGGACAGTCCTTTGCAGATACGTTTGTTGTATTTGATCTGGAGACAACCGGATTCAGTCCGTCGAAAAACCAGATCATTGAAATCGGTGCGGTAAAGGTTGTGAATGGTTCGATCACAGAACGTTTTTCCACATTTGTCAATCCGAAGGTACCGATTCCTTTTGAAATTGAGCAGTTGACAAGCATCAACGATGAGATGGTACTGGATGCACCTGTCATTGATGAAATTTTGCCGAAATTCATGGATTTCTGCAAAGATGCTGTCATGGTGGCACATAATGCAGACTTCGATATGAGTTTTATCAAACATAACTGTGCGGCTCTGGGACTGGAATGTGAAAAAACAGTGCTGGATACCGTTGCGTTATCCCGTGTTTTATTGCCGGCGCTAAACCGTTTTAAGCTGGATACGGTTGCAAAAGCATTGAATATTTCTCTGGCGCACCATCACCGTGCCGTGGATGATGCCGCCTGTACCGCAGAGATTTTTGTCAAACTGGTGGAAATGCTGCGGGAGCGTGGTGTGGAAACCATGGAAGATCTGGATCAGATGGAAAGTTACACAGAAGAAACAATCCGGAAAATGCCAAGCTATCATGCGATTATGCTGGCACAGAATGATATCGGTCGGGTGAATCTGTATCGTCTGGTATCAGATTCGCATATTAAATATTACAACCGACGTCCGAAAATTCCAAAAAGTGAATTCATGAAGTACAGAGAAGGAATTCTTCTGGGATCTGCCTGTGAGGCGGGTGAATTGTATCGTACCCTGGTGCGCGGAAGTTCTCAGGAAGAGATTGCCCGTATCGTACAGTTTTATGATTATCTGGAAATTCAGCCGCTGGGAAATAATGCGTTTATGCTGCGCAGTGACAAGGAACCGGTAGAGTCTGAGGAAGATCTGAAGGATTTTAACCGTCAGATCGTAGAACTGGGAGAGCAGTTCAATAAACTGGTGGTAGCTACCTGTGATGTCCATTTCCTGGATCCGGAGGATGAAGTGTACCGTCGTATCATTATGGCCGGAAAAGGATTTAAAGATGCGGATGATCAGGCACCGTTGTATCTGCGTACCACAGAAGAAATGCTGAAAGAATTTGAATATCTCGGCAGCGAAAAAGCAGAAGAAGTTGTTATCGAAAATACGAACAAGATTGCAAATATGTGCGAGAAGATCGCACCGGTCAGACCGGATAAGTGCCCGCCGGTCATTGAAAATTCTGATGGTATGCTGCGTGAAATCTGTTATACAAGGGCTCGTGAGATTTATGGAGATGATCTGCCGACGGTTGTAACGGAACGACTGGAGCGTGAATTAAATTCTATCATTTCCAACGGATTTGCCGTAATGTATATCATTGCGCAGAAACTGGTGTGGAAGTCCAATGAGGATGGTTATCTGGTTGGTTCCCGTGGTTCGGTAGGCTCCTCTTTTGTAGCGACAATGGCCGGTATTACAGAGGTAAATCCGCTGAGTCCGCATTATATCTGCAGTAATTGCCATTATGTAGACTTTGACTCAGATCTTGTCAAAAGCTATGCGGGAAAAGCAGGATGTGATATGCCGGATCGGAACTGTCCGCATTGTGGTCAGAAGCTGATCAAGGAAGGGTTTGATATTCCGTTTGAGACATTCCTTGGATTTAAAGGAAATAAAGAGCCGGATATCGATCTGAACTTCTCCGGTGATTATCAGAGTAAGGCGCATAAATATACCGAGGTTATTTTTGGCGATGGTCAGACATTCCGTGCCGGAACCATTGGTACCCTGGCAGATAAGACCGCATTTGGATATGTGAAAAATTATTATGAAGAGCGTGGCGTGCATAAGCGAAACTGTGAGATCGACCGTATCGTGCAGGGAT
>CABRZK010000089.1 GCA_902475415.1 uncultured Eubacterium sp. | reverse complement strand
CAGTTCTTCTTTGCTCATACCTGCAATATCAGCTCCGGTCTCGTCAAAATATTCCCGGACCTCTTTCATATTTTTGCATACAGCAGCCATACACATATCCAGAAAATCTTCTGCTTCTTCCGGTGTCTCTGCTACTTTCTCCGGAAACAGTTTTAACTGATCTTTTAAAAATGTCTCAATACATACTTTATCGTATTCGCCCATCATCATTTTCTCCATTTCGCTTTTATTTCATTCAGGGATCCATATGACCGGCACACATTCCCCTGTTTTCGCACCAGACTGTTATGCCGCATGCCTGAACTCCAAACAGTTTTATCATACCATTTATCGTTTTTTCCCGCAACCCGAAAGACTTATACTTTCCTTTTGTAATTCATGATATAATCGCGCAATTGGCAATCCAACCACATTATTATAATCCCCGTGAATTTCCCGGACATATAATCCACCTGTGCCCTGAATGCCATAAGAACCTGCCTTGTCCATCGGTTCTCCACCTGCCACATACTGTACAATCTCTTCTTCTGTCATCGGATAAAAAACAACATCCGTTTTTTCAAAAAAGCAATGTACATCCTCCATACCATTTTCTTTCTTCCAGATGCAGACTCCGGTGTATACCTGATGCTTGTTATCCTGAAGCATCCGAAGCATTCGCTTTGCATCCTCTTCATCCCTTGGTTTTCCCAAAATCTTCTGATCATAAACGACTACCGTATCTGCGCCCAGAATGCACGCATCACCCTGCGTCTTACCTGCAATATCTGCCGCTTTCTGCCGTGCAAGCTGCATCACAGCCCGTTCCGGCAATGTCTCTGTAATATGTTCCTCTCCGTCCGACGGGCATACTTCAAATTCCAGTCCCATCTGTGCCAGCAATTCCCGCCTTCTTGGGGAAGCTGATGCTAAAATTATTCTCATTCTGTTATTTCTCCAATTCTTTCTGATGTTCCCTCAGAGTTTTTTCATAAAGGTTCCTGGAAGCCAACGTTCCACTCTATCATTTTATTTCTTAATCCTATTTATTCTATGCCTTTTTGTAAATCTGCATTACACCTGTATCATATACCATCCATATAGCATCCATACATTCAAAGCCGGATCTCTTTCTCCAGTGCGAAAGAGTATATCAAAATTTCTTTGACCGGCTTTCCATCACCAAACCGTGTCAAAGCATCCGCATAAAGCTCCAGCTGCTTTCTGTAACGGTGGATCAGTTCTGCTGCATCATTGACACGATCTGTCTTGTAATCCAGAAGAACCACGCCGTCGTCCTCTTCCCAGAATACGTCAATGATACCCTGGATCAATACTTCTTCTCCCGGTTCACTGTCATCCCAAACTTTTTCTGCAGGTACGGACATTACAAAGGGCTTTTCCCTTTCCAGCAATCCCGCCTGTGCTGCTTTCTGCATACGCCTTGCCGTATCACTTTTCAAAAATCCAAGCAGCTGTTTCCAGTTCAGGAGCTTTGCATCTTCCTCTGTCATACGCCCCTGCTTGCACAACACATCGATCTGTGTCTTTACATAATACAGTTCCTGTTTTTCATCCTTCCATTCCGGTAGAGATGAAAAGTCCAGACATTCCAGAAAACGATGCACCATGGTTCCATACAGTGCTCCTGTGTTTTCTTCCGCCTCCTGCACAAATCGTGGCAGATACGGAGTCACAATATCCTGTGGAAAAAGTGATTCTGCCGTATTTAACGTCTGTTCTGCCGTTTCACCACTTTCTTCCATAGCCCGGTGTTTCAACTCTGATACAGATACTTTCTGCTTATGTTTGCCAGACTCACTCCATGCATAGTTCCAGGAAAAACGTCTGGTCAGTTCTGCTATCGATTCTTCCGGAACATTTCGCAGAGCCTCCACGATCTGCATATGTCTGGTCGCCGTATCCTCAAGCTGTCTCTGACGTTCCGAAAGCATCTCTTCCTCATTCCATATTGTATAATCATAGTCCGGATTTTCCATACCAACCACCGGCAATACCCAGTCCCAGTAGCATCCCGCATCATATCTGGTGGAAAAAGGGACTTTTTGGTCTCTGTCATATCCTGTATACACGCCCTCTTCCGGAAGTTTGCAGCTTCCCGCCAGAATCAGTTTTTCCTTCGCACGGGTCAGTGCCACATACAGCACACGCAGTTCCTCTCCCAGATTTTCTCTTTTCGCCTCCATGGAAAAAATCTGGTGAATCAGTGTATTTGCTTTGGTACGTTTTTCACAGTCAAACCACTTCAGACCGATACCAAATTCCGGGTGAAAGATCATATTGCTGTTCAGATCCTGTTCATTAAATTTTTTTCCCATGCCGCAAACAAATACAACCGGGAATTCCAGTCCCTTGCTTTTGTGTATACTCATCAGACGTACCGCATTTTCCTGCTCACTGATAATCTCAGCCTCGCCATAATCAATGTCGTATTTCATCAGACGGTCAATATAACGGATAAAATGAAACAGACCGTGGTAACTGGTCTGCTCGTAAGCCACCGCTTTTTCCACCAGCATATCCAGATTTGCCCGACGCTGTTCTCCGGCCGGAAGTGCCGTCACATAATTGCGGTAACCGCTTTCCTCCAGAATTTCCTGCAACAATCTGTGAATCGGGGTATAAGGAATCCGCTCTCTGAAATTCTCTAATTGTTCCAGGAATCTGTACACTTTTTCTGGCAGTTCCGATATCTGTACAGAATTTTTATCCGTCTCTGTGGAAAGATCTGCAAACAGTTTCACCGCCTGGTGGAAAGCCAGATCTGGATACGCCGTCCGGATGCGTGCAAGCTCATCTGACGTAAATTTTCCAAAATAAGAATGCATCACTGCAGTAAGAGGAATATCCTGACATGGATTGTCCAATACACGCAGATAAGACAGAACGGTCTGCACCTCTGTGGCAGAAAAATACCCCGTCTTGGATGATACAATCAACGGAACCCCTTCCTGCTCAAACACTTTCTGATATACTTCCGCCCATCCGGACATAGAACGAAGCAGAATCACAATGTCCTGATACCGTAATCCAGGCATACGCTGACTGTCGATTAGCTGACGAATCCTTCCTGCCACAGCCAGAGCCTCCTGTTCCTGACGTTCCGTACTGCTTCCATCTGCCGGCACGAGTAATAATTCCGGTTTACAGCACGACGGATCCTCATAGTCCGGATATACCGCTCCAGCATACAGAGCTGCTTTTGCATCATAACCGACATTACCGAGATCCTTCTCCATCAGTGGATAGAAAATATCATTCACTGCATCCACAACTTCTCTCCGGCTTCGGAAATTCCGATGCAGATCAATGCGCTGCTGCGAACCATCCTCCACCGTGAACCGATGATATTTCTCCATAAAAAGCTCCGGTCTGGCCAGGCGAAACCGATAGATACTCTGCTTGACATCTCCGACCATAAACAGATTTTCATGGTTATTTTTCACGCCGGAAACGGCTGTCAGCAATGTCTCCTGGACATAATTGCTGTCCTGATATTCGTCGATCATAACTTCTTTGAACTGCTGCTGATACTCAAACGCCGTCTCCGTCAGTTCCTTTGTCTCCGAATCAACTAACACGCGCAGCGCATTATGCTCCACATCTGAAAAATCCATCATATTTTTCAACTGTTTTTCCCGGTAAAACCGTTTTGCAAAAGCCTGCGTCACTTTCACCAGCATCTGCACCATCCCGGAAGTCTGATTCAGCCGGCTCAGCTGTTCCTCCAGAGAAGTGGCAAAAATGCTTTTTTTCCACTTGTCAATCTGTTTCTTCATCCGGTCACGTCCGGACATAACAGCCTCTTTTTTCTGCTCGCTTCCCTCATAGTTTCTGGCACTTCCGATATTTTTAAACTTCATCCCCGCAATGGCAGTCTGCCACTGTGAAAAATGACTGCATTCCTGCAGCATCGACAGCTGCCGCAGATCGTCCTGAATGGATGCTTCATACATAAAGGGACCATCCACGTCCCTGGTCAGATCCAACAATTGCTCCTGTGCCTGCATCAAATCTGTGACCCGCACATTCATATAAGCAAGAAAATCCTGCATCCACGGTTTTTCTTCCAGTTCTGCCTCATCGGATGCCTCATATTGCTGCACACAGGATTCCAGCCATTCTTCCGGCCATGGATAACTTTCAGAATAATCATATAATTTCTGTACCATCTCTTTGATCTGCAGATCATCTTTTGCTCTGGAATAGCTGTCAGCAAACCGCAGAAATTCCGGATCCGCCGCTTCATAAAACTCCTCCGCTTCGCAGACATCCTCACGCAATAACTTTAATTCTCCCTCATCCGCGATGCGAAATCCCGGTTCCAGATCAATTTTATGAAAATGATCCCGTAAAATCCGGTTACAAAAGCTGTCAATAGTTGTAATCTGTGCATTATGTACCAGGGTCAGCTGACGCTGCAGGTGCTGATTATAAGGATCTGCTTCCAGTGCTGTTTCAATCGCTGCACTGACACGTTCCCGCATCTCTGCCGCAGCCGCATTTGTAAACGTCACCACCAACAGACGGTCGATATCAATCGGGTCTGTCTCATCCGTCACCATGGAAATGATGCGCTGCACCAGCACAGCTGTTTTTCCGGAACCTGCAGCGGCGGAGACAAGCAGACTGCGGTCACGAAGTTCAATCACCTGCTCCTGTTCTTTTGTCCACTTAACACTCATCGCTATCTCCTCCTTCCCGGTAAATATGCTGCCAGATTTCCTCTTCCTGCAGTTTTCTATTCCGCTGATAATGATATCCCTCAATCTTCGGGTCAAACCCACACACACTGTGGTACGGACAGTAATCACATCCTGTTTTCATCTCCATCTGATATGGGCGGATATCAATATCACCTTCCAGAATCTGTTCTGCTGCCGCGCAGATTTTTTTATTCACAAAGGACGTCAGTGCATGGAAATCCACTCTGGCCGCCCCGGATGTTCCCCGTTTGCTGACGGTTCCGTCCTTTTTCAACGTCAACGGTATTACCTCAGATTTTCCCTGCAGACCAACATCCATCTGTCCATAAGCTTCCGGTTCCAGGCTGACCAGACCGTTCAGACGAAGTTCATTTAAAATATGTTTCATAATCTGCTCTTCGTCCTCTCCATCTGCGTCAACCATCGGATCATCCATGCGGTAATAAAAAATTCCCGCCGGAAGGATTTCTTTACCCGGATGCGTATTTTTCAGTTGTTCCATCGCCGCATTTAAATATACAACAAGCTGTAATTGCTGTCCGTAATACAGATTCAGCAGCTGAAACGCGGTTTTTCCTGATTTATAGTCAATGATGCGGACATAGACGGAATCTTCCGTCTCATGAATATCCATCCGGTCAATTTTTCCAACCAGACGCATTTTCTGTTCCTCGCCAGGCATCATATTTTGCACATTTAATTCATTGACCTGCACAAATTCCACTTCGTATCCTTCCGGATGAAAAGTTCCATGCCGGATCTGTTCCGTCAATGCCCAGATGCTTCGTTTCATGATCCGGTAAATCCGTTCCAGCACATACGCACTTCTGGCAGATTCCAGCAGAGACTCATTCGGCATGGCAAGCACGGCATCCTGCATGGCTGCTTTCAGCAGTGTCTCCTGCTCTTCCTCTGTGATCTGATACCAGTCATAAGACTTTTCCAGGCTTTCACAGTATCGCTGCAATATCTCATGAAACATACTTCCCATATCCAGAGCCGCAAAACTATAACTTTCCCGTTCAGACAGTTTCAGGCCATATTCCAGGAAATGTGCATACGCACATCTGGCAAAAAGTTCCAGTCTTGTCACAGAATTGGTCAAAACCGTTCCATACAGCTGACGTGCCGTTTCCAGGGCCAGTTGTTCTCCGTTAAACTGCGAAAATGCCGCCGCAAACAATTCCTGAATCACCGGTCCCCAGACCTCAGAGAGTCCCAGATATCGGTGCAGTACCTTCCACTCTTCCGTAATGTCGCCATGTTCTCTCGCATGAGACAACCCTGTCAGATATGCTTCCAGACTACTTTTTGGTGTCATTGGTGTAAAACAAGTTCCTGACTCGATCTCATGCACCTTCAGTCCGTTAAACAGTTTCTGCAGTGTTCCAATTAAATAGGACGGTCTGGTCGCTTTCTGTGCCGTATCCATTCTGGCATAGGTCAGATACAATGTCTCAGAGGGTTTTGTCATATTCAGATACAGATAAAAACGCTGCAAAAATGACTGTTCTCTGGCTGTCGGAGACAACTGCAGTTTCTGTTCCTCAATCAGTTCCCTGTCATACTGGGATAAAATGCCTCCGTTTGCCGTGCTTTTCGGTATCATTCCGTCATTCACGCCAAGGAAAAACAATACTTTGATTCCTTCCAGACGGGTTCGTTCAATATCACCCAGGATCACACAGTCCAATCCCGGTGGAATTGCACCTACTTTGGCCGATGCAAATCCTTCTTCCAGCACATCAGCATAATCCCGTACCGACAGCTGTTCTTCTCCCAGCAAATCCACCAGCTTGTCCAGCAGATCAATCACAATTTTGTAAATCTGACGATATTGGGACGCCAGCAGTTCTTCCCCTTTTTCCTCAAAAACAGTCTGTTTCGCCTGCATCTGTTCTTCAATCTGCAGGGCACATAAAAGTTCATATAATCCTTGCGTCAGTCCTGATACGGTCTGTTCTTTCTCTGTCGCCACACGGTAAAACGGTTCCAGCAATTTCCAGACCCGATCCCGCAGTTCATTAGCCTGAGCCAGTTCTTCCTGCAGCGTTGCCTCCTCTACCCGGATTCTGCCTGTATGCCGCATCGGTTTTAAGAATTTTTTCTGCCAGCGGGAAGCTCCGCGAATTCCTCTGGCCAGCACATAATTTTCCAGGAAATCAATTTCTTCCTCTGTGAAACCGGATAATCCTGTCCGCAGAAACCGGAATACACTTTCATAAGAAAAATCTTTTTCCACGATCTCCAGGGCAGCACGAATCAGTTCAATACACGGGTGATATAAAACAGAGGTTTTCATGTCCACAAAGTAAGGAATATCATATTTTGAAAATACCGACTATGCATATTTTTCATAACACTCCACATCCCCACACACAATCGCAATTTCATGATAACGATACTGCTTTCTTCGCATCCGTTCTGATATCTTCCAGGCCGCAAACTCCAGCTCCTCCCTGGGTGTTGCAAGTGAATATATCTGCAGTTCATCTGTAACCCCGTCCTGATATCGTTTGGATTTTACACGGAATAAGTTTTGTTCCAGGTGCCGTAATGCCGGAGTCTGCGCCAGACGACTGTGTTCTCCGGGAGACAAAAAAACAGCTTCCTCCAGGGGAAACTGTTCCTCTCTGGCTGCCCGGAGCAATGCCGCAGTCATCTTTCGGCTCATATAAAACAAATCCTGAATTCCTTTATCTTCCAACGGATCTTCCCGTACATCCAGCGTAACAGTCACATACATATCCCTGACCACATGCATACACCGATGCAGTAACTTCATCTGCACCGGTGTAAATCCGGTAAATCCGTCAAGCACAAATACTGCTCCCCTCAAAAGTCCGGATTCCTCCACTGCATCTGCCAGCACATCCAACACACGCTCAGCCGTCACATATTTTCCCTGCAGATACTCCTCAAAAGCTGCATACATCGTATGTACATCCGATAATTTATAATAAAGATTTGACTCCGGTTTTAACTGTTGAAGAAACGATTCCAGCTCTCCTGTCGAAATATCGTACTGCATCAATTCAGAGATCATAGATTTCAGTTCATTGATATATCCCATTTTACGGATATTTCCACGAAGTACAGTCAGATCTGCCCCTTTCTCCTCTGCCAGTTTGCGCAAAACCAGACTTTTTCCGGTTTCTTCCATCACCGTATTCTGAATACCAAGTTCATCAAAAATACGATAAGCCAGACGTTCAAAACTGACCACATCAATATTCACGATCACATGATTGTCCGACCGCCGCACCAGTTCCCGCTGCATCGTAAACTGTTCCGGAACAATCACATAAAAATTGCGCCTGCGATCCTCCTTCGCCATCTGAATTACTTTCTCATATACATAGGTTGATTTTCCACTTCCTGAATTTCCGTAAATCAACTGTAATGCCATAAATTCCTTCTCCTTTATATCTGCATATCCACCCGAATGCCTAAACAGAAGCTGTTTTGTACCTGCTTTTGTGGCAATCGGGTGGGATGGAAACGTTCATATGAAATTTATTCTATACTGAATGGACTTTTATTTCAAGATTTGTTCTTGCGACAGCATTCTTTTGCATGGTTCTGTAAAGTCAAATAACACTAAAGACACTTATAAAATTCCGAAATTTTGAAAATTGGTGTCAGTTCACAATATAAGCATCAACAGGGAATTATTCATTGCCTTTTCCTTACTCTGCTCACCAAGTGAAATGCTCATAAGGGCCGCGCCACCAACTCCAACTAATGAAGCGAAGCCGGTAATGGCGGTAAAAGCCGGTGCACATACACCAACGCTTGCTAATGCAAGCTCTGCTGATTCTTTCATATGACCAAGATAAATTCGATCAACAATACTGTACATAATATTAAAAAACTAAGCTACCATCGCCGGAATTCCAAGTTGTATCGTCAATTTCCATACAGGTATTCTATCAAATTCTTTTTCCATATCTTGTCGATGTCGAT
>CABRZK010000088.1 GCA_902475415.1 uncultured Eubacterium sp. | reverse complement strand
TACCGGAGGCAGTGCCTGTGGTATTTTTTATGGAATACAGACGCTGCGTCAGATGATCAGCCAGGAAGGATGCTGTCTGCCTTATACGATTATCGTGGATCATCCGCAACTGTTACACCGGGGATTTTATCATGATGTGACCAGAGGCCGGATTCCGACGATGGATTATCTGAAAAAGCTGGTAGACCGCATGGCTTATTATAAGCTGAATCAGTTGCAGCTGTATATGGAACATACATTTATGTTTCGGAATTTTTCAGAAGTCTGGAGAGATGATACACCACTTACTGCAGAAGATATCCTGGAGCTGGATGCCTATTGCAGAAAACGGCATGTGGAACTGGTTCCGAGTATTGCATGTTTCGGACATTTATATAAGGTGCTTCGCACCAGAACCTATGGACATCTGTGTGAACTGGATGACATGGCAGAGGAGCCTTTCGGTTTTGTGGATCGGATGAAGCATCATACCTTGGATGTGTCCAATCCGGAAAGTATGCAGTTAGTAAAATCCATGATCGATGAGTTTATGCCATTATTTACCTCAGATTATTTTAATATATGTGCGGATGAGACTTTCGACCTTGGAAAAGGAAAAAGTACAAAGCTGGCAGAAGAAAAAGGTACACAGCGGATGTATCTGGATTTTGTCAGAGAACTTTGTGAATATGTGGTGAGCAAAGGAAAGGCTCCGATGTTCTGGGGAGATATTATCTGCGATTTTCCGGAGGCGGTGAAAGAACTTCCGGAGGAGACCATTTGTCTGAACTGGGGATACGATGCTGACTGGCCTGCGGATTCCACGCGGAAGCTGTCTGAGGCCGGCGCGAGACTTTATAATTGTCCGGGCGTCAGTGGCTGGGATCAGCTGGTGAACCAGATCCGGGTTTCTTATGAAAATATCAGTCGGATGTGCCGGTATGCATATGAATACGGTGCAGAAGGAGTGTTAAATACAGACTGGGGAGATTGTGGACATATTAACCATCCGGAGTTCAGTTTGCCGGGCATGGTTTATGGTGCTGTTTTTTCCTGGAATCAGGAAATCCCGGAATTTGAAGACATCAATCGTCAGATTTCCAAAGTAGCATACGGGGATGATACAGAAACCTTTGTGTCCCTCATAGCCCGGATATCAGAAAGCTGGCGATTTACCTGGAGAAATGCTGTGGATTGGCTGGAACAGGGAGGATTAGACCAGCAGAAAAATGAGATGGCAGATATGGCCGGAGCAATTTCGGACGATAAAACGGCTGCGCGGAATCAGAGAAACGTACCGGAAGTGGTTCTGGCATCTGAGGAAGAATACCGTGTGGCGATAGTAGAGCTGGAAGAGATCAAAGCGGAGTTGTACAGAAGTGTGATACATCTTTCAGAAGCACAAAAAGGACAAATATCTGCATATCTGATTGCGTTGCAGGGTATGATCTTGTTACAGAAAATGGGAATCGTACTGGCAAAAAATGAAAAAGCAGGTGGTCAGACAATGGGTAGGAATGATTCTGTGAATGAAAGGGAAAGAGCTGAAGGCGACGGTCAAAAAGGTGTGCAGGGTATACCAATCAGAGAACGTCAGCACCTGGCCTCAGAACTGGAAAACTGGCTGTATGATTATAAAAAGCTGTGGCGCAGTACGAGCCGTGAGTCAGAACTTTACCGGATTCAGAACGTTATCTGCCGTTATGCAGACTGGCTGCGTGGCTAAATCTTAAGAAAAATTCAGAATTTTAACAGTGGATTTTCAAAAATCTCTGCTATACTGGACAAGTCACATGAAGAGAATGCTGTATTGTTGGTATGAATTCAAGAATGTGCCTGATATTCTTACTGCAAGATGCACGTCATACAATGCATGACATATTTTGTCTCATATAAGGAAGACGGATGAAGCATCAGGCACTGATACAGATAGGAATAGAAAAGTAACGGATGTGACTTAGAGGGATAGATGAGAATGAAGATTGCAGGAGAAAGAAAACGAAGTATTATTCAGACGACAATATATACAGCGATTATCATGGCAGTATTTTTCTGCCTGATCAGATTGATTTTGCCGGAAGGCTGTTTTTATGGTTCTACCACGGACTGGTACAACCAGCATGTAACGCTGGCGGAGACCATCCGAAAAGTCTGCCTGGAGGAAAAGACGCTGGCTCCGACCTGGATTTCACTCGGTGGAGGAAGTAACGGCTTCCAGTTTGCTTATTATGGCTACTACCGACCGGATATTATTCTGGGATGTCTGATGCCACAGGTACCGATGACGATTCTGATTCCGGTGTACGCACTGTGCAGTTATCTGGCAGCAGTACTTTTGATGGAATACTGGCTGCGTCTGGAAGGAATGACACCTTTTGTAGCATTCTTTGGAAGTATGTTGTTTTTACTGGCGGGCTGTTTTTTTCAGAGTCACCGTCAGATTATGTTTGTCAATTATTTACCATTTTTGCTTCTGGCACTGATTTTTTTGAAAAAGCGAAAATTTGCACTGATGTCGCTCAGTTTGACATTGATTTATCTTCACAGTTTTTATTATGCGATTGCCTGTCTGGCTGTTATCGGTTGGTTTGCGGCAGGTATGCTTCGCAGAGAGGATAAAAAAGGAAGAAAATACCTGCTGACACAGGGCGTGATCAGCGTATTTCTGTCGGTTGGCATGGCAATGATGCTGTTGCTTCCGACATTTCTGACAATTCTGGAGCACAGACACAGCGGAGAAAAGGCGACGACGCTGACGGATCTGATTGTTCCAAATGCGGCAAATCTGCTGTATTCTCCTTACGGAATGGGACTGACGATCATCTGTGTATACCTGCTTTTACTTGGTCTTACAGTACGGGAAGTGCGCTGGCAGTGTGCGTTGCTTCTGGCTGGCAGTCTGCTTGGTGTGACGTCGTATGTGCTGAATGCGACGCTGTATGCAAGAGGAAAAATACTGATTCCCTTTGTACCGGTTGTGATTTTGTATTGTATGAAAGTATTTCGCAAGATCCGCTGTGGGGAAGTGCGCTGGCAGTTCTGGCCGATGATCATTCTGGCAGTTATACTGCTGACACAGAAAGGTAAAGTATGGTTTTCCGGCGTGCTTATGGACATGGTTGTGTTGCTGGTGATTATTGTAACGGACCTTATTTTACGGAAAGTGACAGAGAAGGTGTTTCCAGTTGAAGGAAGAATGTCGGAAACAGGTCTGTTGCGTTACGTTGGTTTATTTGTAATGCCTTTTATCATCTATCTGTGTGTGGCAGCCGGGGAAGGCTGGCAGGGAGTGCCAAATGCCGATGCCAGTCAGATTGCTGCGTCAAAATCGGCAACAATAGGAACGGTTCTGACGGAGAAAATCGGTCTGGGGGAGAAGAACAGTCTGTCAGCAAAGGGGCAGAGCGTAATCTCAGGAGATCAGACATCCGCGACACAGAAAGAGGAAGCATCAAAGAATGAGAATTTCCTGAATGGGCAGATTGCCGGGGTGTTACCGGAAGAGGAGCAAGACTTTACAGAAGAAGAATTGCGGGCAATCTGCGGAAACAGGCTGTACCGTTGCGATAAGCTGACCGATACCAAGAAAGAATGTAATGTGTTACAGTTTTACGGGCAGCAGAGTGCAAATATGTATTCTTCTGTCACAAATCCTCTGTATCAGAATTTTTATTATAAAATTGCAAAGATGCCGATTCAGATCAATAATCGTACGGCATTGCTGGAGGAACGAAATCCTCTGTTTGCCCAGCTGATGGGAGAACGATATATCCTGACGACAGAAAATAAGATGCCATCCGGATATTCGATACTTTTGCAGAAGGGAAAATATGTGATCGCGGAAAATACAAATGTACTGCCAATTGCGTATACGACGGCAGATTGTATCCCGGATCAGCAATTTGAAACGCTGTCTGATACGGAGAAAATGACAGCGCTGAGCAGATATACTGTAGTGGAAGGGAAAAAACAGAAGGAAGTAACCATGCCTGAGATGGAAGAAATCTCATTGCCGGGGCTGGATTCAGATGAAGTAACTTGTGCGGATCATATTGCTGTCAAAGCAATTGACAGTGGGTATCGGATTAAAGCAAAAGAAAACGGTGTGATTCGGATTCCACTGGATCCGGAAATGAAAAACGGAACGCTGTATTTCAGTTTCCGTGTGAAAAACCGTACCGAAGAGGCAGTGGTGATTTCAGCCAACGGACGGAAAAATAAACTGTCAGGAGCGAGTGCACCGTATCCAAACGAGAATGATGTCTTTTCTTATATGCTCAAAGAGCGTGGAAAGGACAAATATATTTCATTAAAAGTGTCAGCAGGTACTTATGATCTGGTTGATATGAAATGCTATCGATTCCCGACGAAATTATTTAAGGAAAAACAGACAGAAGCAGCTACGCTGCTGCCGGAAAATGAGTGGAGCAGTAACAGCGTACTGAGTGTTGCGGTCAGTGCCAGGGAAGCTGGATATTTTGTGACATCGATTCCGATGCAGCGAGGATTGCAGTTGTATGTGGATGGAGAGAAGACAGAGCTGGAAACCGTGAATACTGCCTTTGCAGGAGCAAAAATATCTGCCGGAACACATAACGTAGAGCTGCGATTTGATCCGCCGGGACAGAAATATGGAAAATTGGCCAGCATGGCATCCGTGTGTCTCTATCTGCTGTGGATCATTGCCACTGCTTTGTATAAGAAAAAATATTAGTAAAAATGTAGAATTGACAAATTGGTCGAACCAATGTAAACTAAGTAACATATCACCAGATGTAACAATGCAGGTAAATACAGGTATATCTGAAAATTGTTCTTCTGACAGACTTTTTGACACTAAGAAAAGAGGCGTTAGTTGTGAAGTACATTCGTCAATTTGTCATTATTCTATTTATTTCTTTTATCGGAGAAGTCTTGAAATATGTGTTGCCGCTACCGATTCCGGCCAGCATTTACGGACTGGTTATTATGTTTGTCCTGCTGGAAACCGGGGTATTGAAGCTGGAGAAAGTTCAGGATGCGGGAAAATTCCTGATTGAGATCATGCCGATGATGTTTATTCCGGCAGGTGTCGGTCTGCTGAATGCATGGGACAAATTAAAACCAGTGCTGATTCCGGTCATTGTGATTATGTTCGTGTCAACGATCGTAGTTATGGGAGTTTCCGGAAAAGTTACACAGACAATGATTGAAGCAGAGGAGCGGAAGAAAAATGAGAGACATTCTGACTAATTCTATGTTTTTCGGCGTACTGGTAAGTATCCTTGCATATGAAGTCGGAGTATTGCTGAAAAAGAAATTTAAATTTGCATTGTTAAACCCGTTACTGATTTCTATCGTGGTCATCATTCTGATCCTGGTAGGATTCCATATCGACTATGACACATACAATGAGGGGGCTCAGTTATTGAGCTACCTGCTGACACCGGCTACGGTCTGTCTGGCGATTCCACTGTATGAACAGATGGAACTGCTGAAAAAGAACTGGAAAGCAATCATCGCGGGTATTGTTTCCGGCGTCCTGACAAGTGTGGTCTGCGTGCTGGTACTGTGTCTGGTATTCCGTCTGGAGCATGACATGTTTGTAACATTGCTGCCGAAATCTATTACAACAGCCATCGGAATGGGTGTATCAGAAGAATTAAACGGTATTGTCACCATTACCGTTGCGGTTATTATCATTACCGGTGTCGTTGGTAATGTGCTGGCAGACTTTGTATACAAAATATTTCACGTTACCCACCCGGTGGCAAAAGGAGTCGGACTTGGTACTTCCGCCCATGCCATCGGTACGGCAAAAGCACTGGAAATGGGTGAAATCGAAGGAGCCATGGGTGGTTTGTCCATCGCAGTGGCAGGTATTCTGACCGTTATCGCGGCACCGATTTTTTCCCATATTTTATAATGTGGATGAAAAATCTTTCATAAAGTGATTGCTGGAATGATTTTTTAAACACACTTTCGGATTTAGAAAATAATGTACCTGTAACAAATGCAAACGGCGATACGCTCGAAATCTTCTCTTTGAAGAAATCGGGCGTATTTTTTACGTTAATACAGCTATTGCAAAAGTAAAATGTTTTGGCGTATAATCTATGTGGCATATGAAACAGAAAGAGAGAAAAAAATATGAAGTATAAATGTGTAAATGAACTGGATAAATTTATGTTCCAGGATGCAGAAGTAAAGAAAATGGAGTTTAATCCGGGGGTTATGACTATGACCTTACTGGGAGTGGCTGCGAAGCACAACAATCCGTCCAATGATACACTTGTGGACCGTTATGTGGATGATACGGAAATTCGTTTTAAATCACCGGTTATTACCAGATTTTTACTGGAAGGCGCCAAATATTATGATGCCAATAATGTACTGCTCCGGGAAGTTCCGGATCAGGATATTCCACAGGAACAAAGCAAAGAAATTTTCGGTAAAATGCAGGAAGACGGAAAAGTATTTGTCATCACACCGAAGCCGGCAAAAAACGGCGGGGAATGCTGTTGTGAAATTGCTGTCGATGTAGAGGAAGACACTTACTGGCTGGAGATCGAATTTGAAAAAGCTGTGGTAGAATGGGAACATTTTCTGAATAAAGTACAGGCTTAGGGAAGAAACAGGGATGATAATTACAGGGATTATAATAGTGGCTGCAATCGTTGCCGCAGTATGTGGGATGAGTGTGTGTATGCTTCGCCCGGAAATGGGAAAAAAGCGTTCCTTTGCAGCCTTTGACCACACGATGATCGCGCATCGCGGTTTGTTTGACAATGAATCTGAAGCGCCGGAAAACAGTCTGGCAGCTTTCTGCAAGGCGGTGGATCAGGGATTTGGAATCGAGCTAGATGTACAACTGACAAAAGATGGTCAACTTGTAGTATTTCATGATTTTGATCTGAAACGGATGTGTGGCATACATAAGAAATTGACAGAACTGACTTATGCGGAAACACAGCAATATGTTCTGAAAAACAGTGTGGAAAAGATACCGCTTTTTTCGGATGTGCTGAAGCTGGTGGATGGGAAAGTCCCCCTGGTAGTGGAAATCAAAGTCGGATTTGATTATAAGGCAACCACTGAGGCAGCAGCTGAAATGTTGTCCCATTATAAGGGAATCTACTGTATGGAATGTTTTAATCCGCTGGCACTGGTCTGGTATCGGAAAAATTATCCGGAGATCCTGCGTGGTCAGCTATCTATGGATTTTTCCCAGAGTGAGGATAAAATGCCACAGATCGTGCGTTTCTTTCTGACGAATTTGTTGCTGAATTTCTGCGCAAAACCGGATTTTATTTCCTATAATCATAAGGACCGTCATATTCGTGGTTTTCGTATGTGCCGGAAGCTGTTTGGGGTGAAAACTGCCGCCTGGACGATTAAAAATCAGGCGGAATTAGAAGCGGCGCGAGACATGTTTGATATGTTTATTTTTGACAGTTTTCTGCCAAAAGAAGAGAAGAAGGTGGGATTGAGTTGAGAAAATCAAAGCAGAAGATAGATGAAAGCAAGCTGCTTTTTTCCAATCATGACCTGAAAGTGTTGCTGATACCGTTGATGGTGGAACAGCTTTTGAATTCACTGATGGGTACCGTGGACAGTATGATGGTCAGCAATGTGGGGAGTGCAGCTATTTCTGCGGTTTCACTGGTGGACTCCATCAATGTACTGGTCATTCAGGTATTTACCGCGCTGACTGCCGGTGGAGCGATTATCTGCTCCCAGTATCTGGGAAGAAAAGATGTAAAATCCTGTAATAAGGCGGCCCGTCAGGTATTGCTTGCCATGCTCGTTATTTCCGTGGGGCTGACAGTAGTGTGCGTGGTACTTCGATATCCGTTGCTGCGGCTGATTTTTGGAAATGTCGAGCAGGAAGTCATGGACAATTCCCAGATTTATTTTCTGATTACGGCGTTGTCCTTCCCGTTTATCGGTCTGTTTGATGCAAACGCTGCCTTTTTCCGGGCAGAGGGCAATTCCAGACTGCCGATGACAATTTCGGCCTTGTGTAATCTGGCAAATATTGCAGGCAATGCGGTACTGATCTTTGGATTCAATATGGGGGTGGCAGGAGCTGCCATTTCCACTCTGGTATCCCGTATTCTGATGTCGATCATTATGATCTGCCGTCAGAGAGTTCCGAAACAGGAAATTGTAATTCGCGATTATTTCAGCATCCGGCCGGATATGAAACTGATTCTGGTGATCCTTTCTGTTGGAATTCCATCCGGTATCGAAAACGGTATGTTCCAGTTTGGTAAACTGGCCATTCAGTCAACGGTATCGACACTTGGAACAACGGCCATTGCGGCACAGGCTATGACAATCATTCTGGAAAATCTGAACGGAATTGCGGCCATTGGAATTGGAATTGGTTTGATGACCATTGTCGGTCAGTGTATCGGTGCCGGTGAAAAAGAGCAGGCAGTCTACTATATCAAAAAACTTTCCGTTATTTCAGAATTTGTAGTAATCGGCTGCTGTCTGCTGATCTGGGTACTGACAAAGCCGATCACCATGATCGGTGGCATGGAACCGGCCAGTGCAGACATGTGTTTCTATATGATGACCGTCATTACAATTGTAAAACCAATTATCTGGGTCCCGGCATTTATTCCGGCTTATGGTCTGCGTGCAGCAGGTGATGTGAAATTTTCTATGATTCTGTCCACCTGTTCCATGTGGATCTTCCGAGTAAGTCTGAAGATCCACATGGAACA